>NZ_JBSFEO010000009.1:0-111598 GCF_053594475.1 Embleya sp. NPDC001921 | reverse complement strand
GCGGGCCGGGCCGATTCACTCGGCCCGGCCCGCCCGCGTTCGTGCGACGAGGTTCGCGCGCTACAACTTCTGCACCGGCGCGTAGCGCAGCAGCAGGGTCTTCTCGCCGCCCGCGCCGAAGTCGATCGTGGCCTTGGCCTTGTCGCCGGTCTCGGCGGTGGAGACCACGGTGCCCAGACCGAACTTGTCGTGGGTGACCCGGTCGCCGGGGGACAGCGCGACGATCGGCCGTTCCTTGATCTGCGCGCCCTTGCCGAAGCCGCCGCGCGAGCCGACCGTCGACTTGGTCGCGGACAGCGCCTTGGCCGCCGACGGGGACGTGCCGCGCCAGTCGACCAGCTTCTCGGGCAACTCGCCCAGGAAGCGCGACGGCGGGTTGTACGACGGCGCGCCCCACGCGCTGCGCGTCTTCGCGAGTGTGACGTGCAGCCGCTCCCGGGCGCGGGTGATGCCGACGTAGGCCAGTCGGCGCTCCTCCTCCAGTTCCTTCGCGTCGCCCAGCGAGCGCATGTGCGGGAAGACGCCGTCCTCCAGGCCGGTCAGGAACACCGTGGGGAACTCCAGGCCCTTGGCGGTGTGCAGGGTCATCAGCGTGACCACGCCGCCATCCTCCCCGTCGGTGGGGATCTGGTCCGAGTCCGCCACCAGGGAGACCCGCTCCAGGAAGTCGGCCAACGTGCCGGCGCCGCCCTCCTGGGCCTGGGCCTGCTCGAACTCCAGTGCCACCGCCGCGAGTTCCTGGAGGTTCTCGATCCGGGTCTCGTCCTGCGGGTCACTGGACGCCTGCAACTCGGCCAGGTAGCCGGTCTGTTCCAGGATCGCCTCCAACACGGTCGCGGGACCCGCGCCGCCGTCCACGACCGCGGTGAGGTCGTCGAGCAGTTGCACGAAGCCCTTGACCGCGTTGGCGGACCGCTTGGCCAGACCCGGCGCGTCCTCGGCGCGGCGCAGCGCCTGGGCGAACGGGATCCGGTCGCGGGTGGCGAGCACCTCCAGGCACGCCTCGGCCCGGTCGCCGATGCCGCGCTTGGGCACGTTCAGGATCCGCCGCAGCGAGACGGTGTCGTCCGGGTTGGCCAGCAGCCGCAGGTAGGCGAGCACGTCCCGGACCTCGCGGCGCTCGTAGAAGCGCACACCGCCGACGACCTTGTACGGCAGCCCGACCCGGATGAAGACTTCCTCGAACACGCGGGACTGGGCGTTGGTCCGGTAGAACACCGCGACCTGGCCCGGCTTGGTCTTGCCCGCGTCGGTGAGCCGGTCCACCTCGTCCGCGACGAACTGGGCCTCGTCGTGCTCGTCGTCGGCGACGTACCCGACGATGGGGGTGCCCTCGCCGGCGTCCGTCCACAGGTTCTTCGCACGCCGATTGCTGTTGCGCTCGATCACCGCGTTGGCCGCGCTGAGGATGGTCTGCGTCGAGCGGTAGTTCTGCTCCAGCAGGATCGTCGTGGCGTCGGGGTAGTCGGCCTCGAAGTCGAGGATGTTGCGGATGGTCGCGCCGCGGAACGCGTAGATCGACTGGTCCGCGTCACCCACCACGCACAGCTCGGCCGGTTCGATCTCGGCCAGGCCCGCCTCGGCCGGGTTCACCAGGTCGCCGTCGACCGTGCGCCGGGGCCCGCTGCCCGCCGCGCCGCCGACCAGTTCGCGCACCAGCGTGTACTGCGCGTGGTTGGTGTCCTGGTACTCGTCGACCAGCACGTGCCGAAAACGCCGCCGGTAGTGCTCCGCGACGTCCGGGAACGCCTGGAGCAGATGCACCGTGGTCATGATCAGGTCGTCGAAGTCCAGCGCGTTGGCCTGGCGCAGTCGCTCCTGGTACATCGTGTACGCCTGAGCGAGTATGCGCTCGGTCTCGTTGATCGCCTTCGCCGCGAAGTCCTCGTGGTCGACCAGCTCGTTCTTGAGGTTGGAGACCTGCGCGTTGAACTTGCGCGGCGGGAACTTCTTCGGGTCCAGGTCCAGGTCGCGGCAGACCATCGCCATCAGCCGCTGCTGGTCGGCCGAGTCGTAGATGGAGAACGACGAGCTCATGCCGAGCTTCTTGTACTGCTGCCGCAGGATGCGTACGCACGCCGAGTGGAAGGTGGACACCCACATGGCCCGGGTGCGCGGCCCGACCAGCGCCTCGACCCGTTCGCGCATCTCGGCGGCGGCCTTGTTGGTGAATGTGATCGCCAGGATCTCGCCGGGGTGCACGTCCCGGGCCGCGAGCAGGTACGCGATCCGGTGGGTCAGCACGCGCGTCTTGCCGGAGCCCGCGCCGGCCACGATGAGCAGCGGAGAGCCCTCGTGCACGACCGCGGCGCGCTGCTGCGGGTTCATCCCGTCCAGCAGCCGGGTCGGATCCACCACCGGGCGCGGCGCGCCGTTGCGGTAGTAGGCGTCGCGCGGCTCGGGCGGCGGTGCGTACTGCCCTTCGTACAGGTCGTCCGGATAGTCCTCCGGAAGGCCGTACACGTGGTTCTCGTCCGGCTCGGGCGGCAGCGGAATGTCGTCCGCGGGGCTCGTGGGGGACTTCTTGGCCGCGGTCTCGAAACCGGGCAGGGGGATGTCGTCGAAGAGGCTGCTCATCGTTCCCCGAGTCTAGGTGGGTAACAAGCGAGTCGTGCTCGGCCCTTTGTACAGAGCGGAGATCATTGCGCCGACGACGGGATTTTCGCCGCCGGCATCACGTCGATCGGGATCGGTGGATCACCGGTCGGGGATCGATCCGATCAAGGGAGTACATCGTGCTGGACGATCGTGACGTGGAACGGGTGCTGGTGCTGGCCGCGCATCCGGACGACATCGACTACGGGGCGGCGGGGACGGTGGCGACCTGGACCGAGGCCGGCATCGAGGTGAGCTACTGCCTGGTCACCGACGGGGACGCGGGCGGCTTCGACCCGGCGGTGCCGCGATCCGAGATCGGCGGGATCCGGCGGGCCGAGCAGACCGCGGCGGCGGCGCACGTGGGGGTGAAGCGGCTCTACTGGCTCGGCTACCCGGACGGGCGGTTGGCCGCGACCTTCGAGCTGCGCCGCGACATCACCCGGGTGATTCGGCAGGTGCGGCCGCAGCGCATGGTGATCCCCAGCCCCGAGCGGGACTGGTCGCGGCTCGCGCCCAGCCATCCGGATCATCTGGAGGCGGGCGAGGCGGCGATGCGGGCGATCTATCCGGACGCCCGGAATCCGTTCGCGCACCCCGAGCTGCTGGACGCGGAGGGACTGGAGGAGTGGACCGTGCCGGAGACGTGGTTGTCGCCGACAGGGGACCCGGACCACGCGGTCGAGGTGAGCGCGGTGTTCGAGCGCAAGATGGCGGCGTTGTTGTCGCACGCGAGTCAGACGAGTCACCTGTCCGGGCTGCGTGAGGAGGTCACCCGCATGCTCGGTCGCAATGCCCTGCGATTCGGGCTGGGCGCGGGGCGGATGGCCGAGGTGTTCCGGGTGGTGGACACCCGCTAGGGCGCGTCGGCGACCCGCCCGGGAGGTGGGCCGGCGGGTTCGGCGCCGGCTCAGGTCCACATCACGGCGATGGCGATGTTCGCCACGGTCAGCAGGCCGATCGCGCCGAGGACCTTGGGGGAGACCCGGTCCGCGGCGCGGTTGCCCCAGACCAGCAGCAGGATCGCCAGCAGGATCACCAGCTTGGTGCCGATCTTGGCGTTGTCCACGTCCCGGTCCAGGCCCGCCTGGACCACCCCGACCAGCGCCAGGCCGGTGACGAGCATGGTCAGCGCACCGTGCGTCATCGCGGGCACGATCCGCACGTCGCCGGCGCGCAGCCCGGACATCTGGGTGAGAACGCCGCCGAGCAGGGACGCGATGCCCACGATGTGCAAGACCAGCAGGATCTGGCGCAGAACATCCACGTCGTACAACTCCTCGTCGGCTCCTCGCGCGGCGCCCGGGACGCCGCCGTCGTTGCGGGTCGCAGCTTAGCCGGCACCCGATAAGGGACCTTCCGGCTGGTCATACGCCGGCAATGCTCGCCAAAACGGCCCAAGATCGACTTTCGGGAATCCGGGCGCTTTTCCCGTGATACGGGGAGAAGGAAACGGCGACATTGGTAAAGTTTTGGTAATGCAGAGGCCAATGGTGATGACCTTGACACGCCTGTGGCTAGTGTTCTGCGACAGGCGATCGGCTCGACGTCGGCCACCCGGTCGACACGATCGCCTCCGCCGAATTCGGGGACGCGTTTCGGTGACGGTGGGTGACCATCGTCGTCGCGACGAGAAGCCGGAACCGGGGACCCTCGCAGTCCCTGGGGTGAATCGGTGCTCCGGCACCGTAGGGCGCCTTCTTCCGCCCGAACCCGTCAGCTAACCCGGTAGGCGGCCGAGGAAGGAGACCCGCCACCAGTGGCGTCCCAACGTCGACCCGGGCAGCACCGCAAGCCCAAGCCGCGCACCGCCGTGCGTACCGCAGCGACCGTCGTCACGGCCGCCGCGACGATGACCGGCGTGATGACCTTCGCCGGCACCGCGAGCGCGGATCCCGCGCAGTCGTTCCAGCAGACCAAGGAACGCGTCAACCAGTTGCACAGCGACGTGGTCAAGGCCACCGACGCCGCCAACGGCGTCGAGGAGCAGATCACCAAGCAGCAGGGCACCGCGAACCAGACGCAGGCCCGGATCACCGAGGAACAGACCGCGCTGAACGCCCTGCGCGACCAGATCGGTGTCCTGGCGGCGAACCAGTACCGCAGCGGCGGCCTGCCGCCGTCGCTCTCGCTCGCGCTCAGCGGCGACCCCGAGGGTTACCTGCAGAAGTCGCAGATGATGTCCCAGCTCGACGGCCAGCAGGCCGCGAAGCTGAAGCAGATCGCGGCGCAGGCCCGAGTTCTCCAGCAGGACCGCACCGAGGCCTCCTCGCAGCTCGCGGAACTGGAGAAGCTGCGCACCGAGCTGAACAAGAACAAGGCCGACATCCAGGCCAAGCTCTCCGAGGCCCAGCGGCTGCTGAACACGCTCACCGAGCAGCAGAAGAAGGAAGTCCTCGACTCGGACGAGCACGCGAACGACACCTCGCGTACGCCGGACCGCAGTTCGCGGGACAAGCCGGACACACCGCCGCCGGCGACCAACATCCCGGCCTCCGGTCGGGCCCAGGCCGCGATCAGCTTCGCGTTGGCGCAGATCGGCAAGCCGTACGTCTCCGGCGCCGAGGGCCCCGGCTCGTACGACTGCTCGGGCCTGACCCAGGCGTCCTGGAAGGCGGCGAACGTCTCGCTCAGCCGCACCACCTGGACCCAGATCAACGACGGTCCCAAGATCGCCAAGAGCGCCCTCCAGCCGGGCGACCTGGTGTTCTTCTACTCGGACAACCGGCACGTGGGCATGTACATCGGCAACGGCCAGATCGTGCACGCCCCGCGCCCGGGCAAGACCGTGACCAAGGCGCCGCTGGACTCGATGCCGTTCCTCGCGGCCATTCGACCCGGCTAGGCCCACCGGACACCGGCGACACCTCGACGGCGCCCGTCCTCGGATTCGTTCCGAGGACGGGCGCCGTCGTGTGTGCCGGGTGCCGCGGTCCGGGTCAGACCAGCCGACGGTCGGTCGCCCAGCGGGTCAGTTCGTGCCGGTTGGAAAGCTGCAACTTGCGCAGTACGGCGGACACATGGGTCTCCACCGTCTTGACCGAGATGACCAGCCGCCGGGCGATCTCCTTGTACGCGTAGCCGCGCGCGATCAGCCGCAGCACCTCGCGCTCGCGCTGGGTGAGCCGGTCCAGGTCCTCGTCGATCGGCGGCACGTCGGTGGCCGCGAACGCGTCCAGCACGAAGCCCGCCAGACGCGGCGAGAACACCGCGTCGCCCTCGCCGACCCGGCCGATCGCGCGGATCAACTCGTCGCCGGTGATCGACTTGGTCACATACCCCCGGGCGCCGCCGCGGATCACCCCGATCACGTCCTCGGCCGCGTCCGAGACGGAAAGCGCCAAAAAGCGCACGGCCGGGATCAACGACGCGCACCGGCGCAGCACCTCGACCCCGCCGCCGCCGGGCAGGTGCACGTCGAGCAGGACCACCTCGGGACGGGTCTCGGTGACCACGGCCACCGCGCTCGCGACGTCGTCGGCCTCGCCGACCACCTCGACCGCCTCGCCGATCTCGGCGCGCACGCCGGTCCGGAACATCCGGTGGTCGTCGACCAGGACCACCCGGGTACGGGGCGCGTCCTCGGGGTGCTCGGTGCTCGTCTCGGTGGCGTTCACGTGTTCGTCCTTCCCACAGCGGCCCGGCCGGCCTCGGCTCGGCGCATCTCCAGCTCGACCTCGGTGCCCTCGCCGGGTTCGCTGCGGATGTTCGCGGCGCCCCCGTTGCGGCGCATGCGCCCGAGAACGGACTCTCGCACACCGAGCCGGTCGGCGGGCACCGCGTCCGGGTCGAAGCCGGGTCCGCGGTCGCGGACGAAGACGGTGACCATGTCCTCGTCGGCCTCGCCGAACACCGAGATCGCCGCGCCGCCCGCGTACTTCGCCGCGTTGACCATCGCCTCGCGCGCGGCGGCCAGCAGGGCGGCCAGTTTGTCGTCCACCGGGCAGTCGCCCACGGACACCACCTCGATCGACACGCCGTGCGCGTCCTCGACCTCGGCGGCGGTCGAGCGCAGCGCGGCGGCGAAGGTGCGATCCGGTTCCTCGCCGTCGGGGCGGTACAACCACGCGCGCAACTCGCGCTCCTGCGCGCGGGCCAGCCGGGCCACCTCGCGCGGGTCGTCGACCTGACGCTGGATCAGGGTCAGCGTGTGCAGCACCGAGTCGTGCACGTGCGCGGCCACCTCGGCCCGTTCCTGGGCCCGGATCCGGGCCCGACGCTCGGCGCCGAGCTCGCGGGTCTGCCGCAGCAGATACGGGCCGAAGATGACCAGCAGCCCGACCAGGAGCAGCCCGGCGCCGCGCATCGCGACCAGCGCGTCGCCGAGGCCGCCCCGGCCGAACGAGAAGAACACCAGACCGGCCAGCACCAGCGTGGCGCCGACGAAGGTGCGCAGCGCGCCGGCCACCCGGCTGCGCCCGTCGAGCGAGAACCACCGGTTGCGCTGCGACTCGTCCGCCTGGCGCCACAGCAGGATCACCCCGGGACCGGCCACCAGCAACGGCCAGATCCAGTCCCCGACCTTGCTTCCGCTGGTGGTCGCGCCCACGCCGGTGAGCATGGTCGCGGCGATCAGCACGACGATCAGGGCGAGCGCCTGGTGCCGCTCCCGACCGCGTTCGCGCGGCGGCGGGGTGGTGGCCCCCGCGCCCTGCGGTACGAAGATCCAAAAGGCCGCGTAGAGCGCGATCCCCAGACCCGCGAAGAACGCGAGCGCGACGAAGGCGACCCGCAGCAGCAGCACCTCGACACCGAGGTGCTCGGACAGACCGCGCGCGACGCCGCCGGCGAACCGGTGGGAGGCGGCGCGGCGGAGCCGGGGGGTCGAGGGCGCGGGCCGGACGGGCGCGGCGGGCGGGGGGTGGACGGCGGTCACACGACCGATCGTCACACGCCGGCAAGCCCCGACGCATCAGGGCCCGACCCTGATTCGCCCTCAGGGTCGAACCAGGGGTGGGCCAGGGCGGAGCCCGATGGGAACGGCGCGGTGGGAACGCCACGATGGACCCATGAACGACGACATGAAACCCGGTATCTCGGCCGGCGACCGGGCCGGCGACGTCCCGGGCGGCCCTGCGGGGTCGTCCGCGGCGCCCACGACGACGATTCGCCCGCAGCTCCTGCGCAGCACCGAGGACCGGATGGTCTCGGGCGTGTGTGGCGGCCTCGGCGAGCACTTCGGCCTCGACCCCGTGATCTTCCGCATCGTGTTCGCGGTGCTGTCGCTCTTCGGCGGGGTGGGCGTACTGGTGTACAGCCTGGGCTGGCTGTTGATCCCGGCTCGGGGCGAGGAGCAGCCGCTGCTGCGGCGGATCCTCTCCGGGAAGTTCGACTACGGGGCATCGGCCGCCGCCGTGGTCGCCGTCATGGGGGTCGCCTTGTTCTTCACCTACCTGGACTCGGGCTTCGGCCCGTCCGTTCCGTTGCTGATGATCACCGCCGTGGTGTTGTTCATGGTGTGGTCCGATACGAAGAGGAAGCACGAGGCCGCCGTCCGCACGGCCGGGGTCGCGGCGATGGCGCCGGCTCCCACCCAGGTGGACGCCGGGCCGGACGGCGCGACGGTGCCCGGGCCGCCGATGTGGTGGCAGGTGCCGGGTTCGGGGGCCGCGCAGGAGAACCGGCCCGCGTCGGCTCCGGAGCCGGTGCGGCCCAAGCGCCCGCGCTCGTGGCTGCGACTGGCCACGCTGTCCGCGGCCACCGCCGCCGGCGGTCTGCTGTGGGTCCTGGACCACACGGGGGCCGCGGACGTGACGTTCACCGTCGCGCTCGCGACCCTGCTCGGCATCGTCGGCCTGGGCCTGCTCGCGGGCTCCTGGTTCGGCCGGGCCCGGCTGCTGATCGTGCCCGCGGTGGTGCTCACCGGCCTGCTCGCCGCGGTCACCGCGATCACCGTGCCGCTGACCGGCCCGTCGGGTGAGCGCACCTACACGCCCACCTCGGTCTCGGCCCTGCCGACCTCGTACGAGTTGGGCATGGGCACGATGGACATCGACCTGCGTCGGCTCGACCTCGGGGCCGGCGGCAGCGCGACGGTCAAGGCCCGGATCGGCGCCGGGCAGATCCAGGTCTGGGTGCCCAAGGACGTCACGGTGGTCTTCCGGGGCGGCGCCGACGTCGGCCAGGTGCGCACGCCGGCGGGTCGGGACGAAGGCTATCGTCCCCGGCGCGCGGAGACCACGGCTCCGGAGGCGGGGCCGGGGCGCGGGACGATCACGCTCGACCTGAAGGTCGGCCTGGGCGAGGTCGAACTGCTGAACGGCGACGACGGCCGGGAGCCCCGATGAGCGCGCCGACGGTCGACCCGGTCGACGGCCGCAGGACCCGACAGCGCACCACGACCCGGATGGAGGGCGATTTCCGATGAGGCTCGACAGGTACCGCTTCGACCCGATGGCCCTGATCGCGGGCGTGGTCTTCACCGGCATCGCGGTCGCCTACCTGCTGCGGGCGACCGGCGCCGTGTCGGTGAGCCCGCCGTGGGTCCTGGCCACCGCGGCGATCGGGGTGGGGCTGGCCGGCCTGGCGGGGGCGCTGTGGGCGCTGCTGCCCAAGGGCGGGCCGGCGCCGGTGGCGGCGCCGATGCCGCCGATGCGCCCGATGGCTTCCGCGACTTCGCCGGAGTCGGTCGCACCGTTCGAGCCGGGGACCTCGTCGGAGCCGACCGCGTCGTTCGACTCGACTACGTCGTTCGACTCGACGGCTTCGCTCGAGCCGACGGCTTCGCCCGAATCGACGGCTGTGCCCGAGCCGACGGCCGCGCTCGGGTCGACCGCTTCGCTCGCGGTCCACGATGTGAGCGAGGACGTCGCCGAGCCGTACGCCGACGACGTGGCCGAGACCGGACACGCGGCCGAGGCGGCGGGCGACGCCGAGGGCGGGGCCGGCAGCGAGGACGACCGTCCCGACCCGGAGCCGCCGACCGTGGACCTGACCAAGTAGGCGCCGGAGGGTGGGCGTGCCGCGGGTGGGCCGACGGCCCACCCGCGGCACGCGTCGTGTCCGTGTGTCCGTGTGTGTCCTTGTGCCCGTGCTCAGCCGCGTCCGTGCGGCGTGAGCCACAGCGCCGCGTCCGGCCCCTTGGGCACGACGCCGGTCGGGTTGATCATGTCGTGGGTGACGTAGTAGTGCCGCTTGATGTGGTCGAAGTCGACCGTGTCGCCGAAGCCCTCGGTCTGGAACAGGTCGCGGGCGTAGGCCCACAGGACCGGATACTCGGTCAGCTTGCGCAGGTTGGTCTTGAAGTGCCCGTGGTAGACCGCGTCGAAGCGGACCAGCGTGGTGAACAGCCGGATGTCCGCCTCGGTGATCGTCTCGCCGACCAGGTAGCGCCGCCCGGCCAGCCGCTTCTCCAGCGCGTCCAGGCGGGCGAACAGCGCGTCGAACGCGGCCTCGTAGGCCTCCTGCGTGGTGGCGAACCCGCAGCGGTACACGCCGTTGTTGACGTCCCGGAAGACGTCCGCGTTGATCGCGTCGATCTCCGCGCGCAGCGGCCGCGGGTACAGGTCCGGCGCGCCGGCGCGGTGCAGCGCGGTCCAGCGGGTGGAGAGGTCCAGGGTGATCTGCGGGTAGTCGTTGGTGACCACCTGCCCGGTGCGCAGGTCGATGATCGCGGGCACGGTCACCCGGCCGGCGTAGGTCGGGTCACCGGCCCGGTAGGCGTCGGCCAGGAAGGCCAGCCCGGTGACCGGGTCGCGCCCGTCGGGGTGATTGGTGAACCGCCAGCCGGTCTCGTCCCGGATCGGGTCCACCACGGACATCCCGAGCGCGTCCTCCAACCCGAGCAGGCGCCGCACGATCACCGCCCGGTGCGCCCAGGGACACGCCAACGACACGACCAGCTGGTATCGGCCGGCCTCCGGGTCGGGACGTCCGGTGAACCGATTGGCCTGCCGGACGAACTCCCCGCGCTTTCCCGTCTCGGCCGCGAACTGCGGCTCGGAAGTGGTCATGCGTCCACGGTAGATCGCCGGGGCCCGGACCGGGGGTCGGCGAGCCGACGCCGGTCCGAGGTGCCCGCCGTCAGGTCGGGTCGAGGCCGTTCGCGCGGAGCCAGGGGAGCGGGTTGATCGGGGCGCCGCCGCCCGGGCGCACCTCGAAGTGCAGGTGCGGGCCGGTGCTGTTGCCGGTGTCGCCGCTGTAGGCGATCACGTCGCCCGCCTTGACCGGGCCGGAGCGGATCTTGGCGCGAGTCAGGTGGCAGTACCAGAACTCGGTGCCGTCCTTGGCGGTCAGGATCACCATGTTGCCGTAGGCCGAGTTCACCTCGGTGCGCACCACGCCGTCCATCACCGCGAACACCGAGGTGCCCAGGTCCACCGGGAAGTCGATGCCGGTGTGGGTGTGCGCCCAGCGCGAGCCGGACGAGCCGAAATAGGCGCTGAGGCCGCGCTGAGTGACCGGGAGGAAGTACTTGGGCCTCAGGGACTCCTTGCGCTGGCGCTCGGCTTCCTGGGCCCGCTGAGCCTCCTCCTGGGCCCGCCGGGTCTCGTCCTGGCGCTCCTGGAGCGAGATCCGGGTCTGCGCGCGGCTGGCGCGCTCGGCGAAGTCCTCGGCGCCGACCTGGAGATCCACCAGTTGCTTGTCCATCGGCGACATCAGCGGCAGATCCTCGCCGCCCGCCACCGGGTCCGCGTCCTTGGTCTCGGCACCCGCGGTGTGCAGGCCGCCGATCGCGGCGACGGCCATCGCCGCGGCACCCATCACCGCGAGCGGCGCGCCGGCGGTGAGCGGGAGCGCGCGTTTGCGCTTGACCGCGGCCTTGGCCGGGCTCTTCTTCGGCCGCGCGTCCGCGGCCGGCCGGTCCTGTCGCCGGCTCCGCTCCACCGGCTCGTCGGCCGCGTCGTCGTCCGGCTCGGCCTCGTTGTCGGTGCGGGCCGGCACGCTGTCGCCGTGGTCACCGAGGTCGAAGGCGGGCTCGATCGGCGCGGGCGTCGTGCCGTCGTCGAACAGGTCCGTCGTCGAGCGGTTGCCACCGGACCACATGTCGGCGTCGTCGCGCACCGGGACGGGGGAGAACCAGGTGTCGGACTCCCACGCGGCGGTGTCCGAAGCGGCGTACCACATACCGGTGTTCGAGCCGTTGTCCCAGGACGGGTCGACGTACGGCGCGGCCGGCGCGTCCTGGACCGCGGTGTCGGCGACCGCCCAGGTCTGGGTCTGCGTCTGCACGCCGTAGGCGGCGTACCCGCCGCTGTCCGGGACCGCGGCGTAGCCGTACGTGCCCGAGGCGTCGTAGCCGGTCACGGCGTCGTAGCCGCCCGAGACGGCGGCGTGCGCGCCGCTGTCGTACCCGTCCGACGACCCGCCCGGGATCGCCCGGCCGTACGCGTCGTAGCCCGGCGCCGAGGTGTATCCCGAGGCGTCGTAGGCGGGTTGGTACCCGGACGCGTCGTAGCCCGAGGAGCCGTGGGCCGAGCCGTCGTAGCCGGGCGTGCCGCCGGCGGGGTCGTGGTTCGTGCCGGCGTACGTCGCCGTCGCGTCGTAACCGTCGTACGACGGAGCCTGCGCGCCCCAGCCGCCCGAGGAGTCGACCGCCGGGTAACCGCCGTTCGTACCGGCCGGGTACGCGCTCGCGTCGTACCCGGAGGTCTGGCCGTATCCCTGGTCGTAGCCGCCCTGGAACGAGCCGGACGGACCGTAGGGGGAGTACGCACCCTCGGCGTCCGGAACGTAGCGACCCTGCTGATCCTCGCTCGGATAGCGAACGTCCGTCACCTACGTCGCCTTCGTTTCGGGGGCTGGTCGGAATCGGACTGTAGTGCTCTTGACGTTCGCAGGACAATCCTCGCGATGAGAACCGCAGGTCAGGCCGCCGAGCGGGTGACGAGGTCCGGCGGCGTCGAAGCCGGTCGGGCGGCCGTCGGCACGGCGTCGTACCCGATCGGGCGCACGGTGCCGAGCAATCGGGTGATCTGTGCCAACACGGGCGCGTGCACGGTCAGCGTGACATGCCCGGCGCCGGGAACCAGGACGTTGACCGCGTCCAGGTCCGGGTGGTCGATCGCGCCCGACCACAACGGCAGTACGAACGGGTCCAGGTCGCCCCAGTAGGCCACGAAACGCGTCGCGCAACCGGGCGCCGGCCCGGCCAGCGCGGCGATCGGCGGGCTGTCCGGGAGCAGTTCCCGGACCAGCGGGTGCGCGCTGAGCAACCGCGCGGTGCGGGTGCCGCGGTGCGGGGTGCCCAGGGTCACCACGGTGCGCACCAGCGCGTCGCCGCCGAGCAACTGGGCGTGGTAGCGGGCGATCAGGCCACCGAGGCTGTGGCCGATCACATGCACACCGGTCGCGCCGTCACGCGCGCACACCCGCTCGATGTACCGGCCCAGCAACGCCGCCTTGCCCGCCACGTCGCCGCCGACCGGATTGTGGTTGACCGCGTGCACGTTCGCGCCCGCGCGCAGCAGCGACCCGCGCAGCGGGCCGAAGATCGAACGGTTGTCGGCCAGCCCGTGCACGAGCACCACCGGGAGCCGCTCGCCGGCCCCGATCGGCGCGGGGTCGCCGCGCCCGTCGGTCCCGCGACGGGCGGTCGGGCGGGTCGGGAGCAGGCCGCCGGGGTAGCGGGCGAGGTGTCCGGCGATCAGCGCGACCTCGCGCGCCGCGCCGCGCAGGATCGCGGCGGGCGGCAGCGCGGGGGCGCGGCGGTCGGGAGAGGGGGACGCGAGCGCCATTGCGGGCCTCCCGGGTGGCGACGCGGGGCGGGCCCGGCGGGTGTGGCGCGGTCGCGAGGCGCCTACCGACGGTCGCGAACCGCCTACTGGTGGGTATCCCCGACGACACGCGGACGAAACGGCGGGTTCATCTACATGACGGTCATTCAGCGTCAGTGCCGCCAAAGGGACTTCATCCGGCGGGTGATCGTCCCGGGGACCGCCCCGGGCGGCCCGCCCCGGTCGGGGGTTACGCTCCGGGCGAGGGCTTCGCGAGGTACATGATGGAGGCAGTGATGGGTGTTCCCGGACCGATCAGGATCGTGGTGGCCAAGCCCGGACTGGACGGGCACGATCGCGGCGTCAAGGTGGTCGCCCGCGCGCTGCGCGACGCGGGCTTCGAGGTGGTCTACACCGGACTGCACCAGACCCCGGTCCAGATCGTGGAGACGGCCATCCAGGAGGACGCCGACGCGATCGGCCTCTCCGTGCTCTCCGGCGCGCACATGACGCTGTTCGCCAAGGTCATCGAGTTGCTCAAGGAGCGCGAGGCGGAGGACATCCTGGTCTTCGGCGGCGGGATCATCCCGGAGGAGGACGTCCCGGAACTCGAGCGGATCGGCGTCGCGGCGGTCTTCACGCCGGGCGCACCGACCACCGACATCGTCGACTGGGTGCGCGCGCACGTGGCGACCACGCCTGCCTGACCGGGCACTTCGCCCGGATCGGGACAACCGGTGGTCGGGTTCGGCCGGCTCGTGCACACGTGTCGGTGCGGGCCCGTACCGTGACCGTCATGCTGGAACGGTGGACCGCGGAACAGGTGCTGGCTCTCGCTCCCGACGCGGCGTCACGCGAGGCCGGGAGCAAGCTGGCGACACCACGCCCGTGGTCGGCCGCGGGTGCCACGACCTTCGCCGGCGGGGGCGGCGCGGTGTGGGGTGTGTGCGCGGGAAGCGGGTCGACGCCCTACCGCACGGTGGTCGACCCGAGCGGACCCGCGTCGCAATGCTCGTGTCCCAGCCGCAAGTTCCCGTGCAAGCACGTGCTCGGGCTGCTGCTCCTGTGGGCGGCCGACCCGACGGCGGTGCCCGCCGACGCGAGCGCCCCGGACTGGGCGGAGGTGTGGGTGACCGGGCGGCGGGAGCGGGCCGGGAAGGCCGCGTCGGCCGGATCCGCGCCGGCCGACCCCGCGGCGGCCCGCCGGCGGGCCGAACAGCGCGCGGCGCAGGTGGCCGAGGGGGCCGAGCGGTTGCGCCGCTGGCTGGCCGACCGGGTCCATCAGGGCCTGGCGGGCACCGAGCGTGAGGGATACGCCATGTGGGACGGCATCGCCGAGCGCATGGTCGACGCCAAGGCGCCGGGGTTGGCGGCCCGGTTGCGCGCGGCCGGCGCGATACCGGCGTCCGGGGCGGAGGGCTGGCCCGGCCGACTGCTCGAGGACTACGCCGAGTTGTGGCTGCTGCTGCGCGCCCACGAACACGCCGACGACCTGGACCCGTCCCTGGCGGCCGGGCTGCGGGCGCGGATCGGCTGGACCGTGGACGCGGAGGACGTGCTGCGCAAGGCCCGGGAGGCGGGCACGGTGGTGCGGGATCGCTGGCTGGTGCTGGGCAGCCGGGACAGCGTGGACGGCAATCTGACGGAGCGTCGGATCTGGCTGCGCGGTACGGAGTCCGGTCGGCCGGCGCTGGTGCTGGCCTTCGGGCCGCAGGGCCGCGCGCCGCAACTGGCGCTGCCGGTGGGCCGATCGATCGAGGCCGACGCCGCCTTCCACGACGACGCGGTGCCGCTGCGGGCGGCGTTGGGCGAGCGGAGCGGCACGTCGTTGGAGGGCGCGGAGCCCGCGGGGGTCGGGCCGGAGGAGGCCACCCTGGGCTACGCCGAGGCGCTGCGCAGCGAACCGTGGCTGGAGGCCTGGCCGGTGGTACTGGCCGACGTGGTCGCGGTGCCGGAGCCGATGGGCTGGCGGATCGCGGGGGCGGACGGCTTCTGGCTGCCGGTGGACCGCGCGCGGACCGGCGAACAGGCGCTGTGGCGGCTGTCCGCGATGTCCGGCGGCGCCGGGCTGACCGTGTTCGGCGAGTACGGCGCGCGCGGATTCGTCCCGGTGACCGCGTGGCACGAGGGCCGGGCCGTGCAGTTGTAGCCGGTCGCGCCGCCCGGCCCGGGCCCGTGGCGGCGCCTCGGCGGACGGCGGCGCCCGGGCGGGCGAGATCGGCCCGGGAGGGCCCGAAAGACCATCGGCGGTGTGTCGGTCGGCGTGCCGATCGTCGTGTGCGGAAGGGGAGTTCGGATGCGGGTGGCGGATCCGGTGTGGGACGACCTGGTGTCGGCGGCATTGGTGGGCACCGGACGGCGACCGGCCGCGGACCTGCCCGCACGGGACGCGCTGGGCACGCTGGCCGCGCGGGTGGACCGGGCGGACGAGGCGGTACGGCTGCTCGACCTGGCCGCGATCGTGATGGTGCATCGGCGCGCGGGCCGGCGAGCCCCCGCGGGTGCGCCGCCGGCTCCGTGCACCGAGGTGGACCCCCGGCCGGCCGTGCCGGAGCCGGCCCGGGCACGGCTGCGGATCCTGCTCGAGGGCGACGGGATGGACTTCCTGCCCGAGTGGCTCGCGCTGGCCCGCGCGGCCGGACTGCGCGCGCCCGAATCCGAACTGCCGGCCCTGTTGACCGCCGCCCGCTCGCGGACCGATCTGCGCGAGACCGTGGCCGACCTGGCCGGACCGCGGGGACGCTGGCTGGCCGGGCTCAACCCGGAGTGGGTGTGGCTGACCCGGATCGCGGCCGGTGCCGTCGAGGATCCGGTCGAGCAGTGGCGGCACGGCCGGTTCGGCGAGCGGCTCGCGGCGTTCGAGGTGTTGCGCGGCGGCGATCCGGACGCGGCCCGGGCGTTGTTGGCCCAGGTGTGGCACGCCGAGCCGGCCGAGGACCGCGCGGTGCTGGTGGCGGCGCTGCGGACCAAGTTGTCGGGCGGCGACGAGGCGTTCCTGGAACAGGCCCTGGACGATCGGGCCAAGGTGGTGCGGGTGGCCGCCGCGCGGTTGCTCACCGAACTGCCCGGTTCGGCCTTCGTGGCCCGGATGCGTGAGCGGGCGCTGGCCTGCCTGCGGCCCGGCGGCGCGGGTCGGGTGCTGGTGGTGCCGCCGAGCGAGTGCGACGAGGCGATGCGGCGGGACGGCATCGCGGAGACCTCGCCGACCGGGCGCGAGGACCACTCGTGGTGGCTGGGCGAGATCGTCGCGGCCACGCCGCTCGGGGTGTGGCGGGAGGTGTTCGGGGCGAGTCCCGAGGAGATCGTGGCCCGCACGCTGCCGCGCCGCTTCGTGGAGGACGTCCGGGAGGGCTGGGCCCGCGCGGCCGTGCTCCAGCGGGACGTCGCCTGGGCCCGGGCGCTGGCCGGGCGCGGCGCGCCCACCCGGCTGCTGACGGTGCTGCCGGCGGCCGAGTGCGCCGAACACGTGGCCCGGCACATCGCCGCGCACGGGCTCTCCGAGGCCCTGCAACTGCTGACCAACTGCCCGGCGCCATGGCCGGCCGCGCTGGGCGACGCGGTCCTGGACGCGCTCGCGAGCGCGGCCGAGGGCGGCGGCTACCCCTGGAGCTTCAGCGGCGCCCGCGACGTGGCCGGCCGCGGCCTGGACCCGGCCACGATCGACCGGGTGGAGCACCTGGCCGAGGGAGAGGGCGAATGGCCCAAGGCCTTCCGCGCCCTGGCCGACACCCTGCGCTACCGGGCCACGATGCGCGCGGAACTCCTGGGCGGCTGAACCTCGGGCGCCCTCGGCCCGGACGCCCGGTGGTCGACCGGGCGGCCGAATCATCCGTCCGGGTGGACCGCCCGTCGTCCCGTCCTCGGCGGACCTCGCCGCGAGAGGATGGGCGGGTGACCGACGACGCGGATCAGATCGACCCACTCGCGAACCTGCGCCTCACCGCCCTGCGGATGCTGCGCGACTCCGGCGAGTTTCCCGAGAGCGTGCGGTGGGAGGCGTCTCCGGCCGGCCTGGTCATGCAGGCGTCGCCGGACTGGGAGCATGCCCGGATCCTCACGGGCCTGCGCCATCTGCTCGAACCCTCGCTTCCGGCCGAGATCCTGGTGCTGGAGGGCGTTGCCTTCGTGGTGGGCGTCGGCACCGAGCGCACACCCGACCTCGTCGTCCTCGATCCCCGAAAGAAGGCCGAGTTCCGGGACGGCCACGCGTTGTCCGCGTCCGGGGTCTGGATGTTCGTCGAGGTGACCTCGGACAGCACGCGCCGCGTCGACGTGCGGGAGAAGCCCGGCGAGTACGCACGAGCCGAGGTGCCGGTGATGCTGATCGTGGATCGGCACAAGCAGGAGGTGATCGTGCACTTCGAGCCGGTCGACGGGCGCTACACGTTCACCGAGCGAGTGCGGGCGGGCGCCGCGGTGCGCCTGCCCGAGCCGTTCGACGCGACCGTCGAGACCGGGTTCCTGCTCGACCACCTGTGAGATCGGCGGCCCCGAAAGTGTCGGACCCGGGCGGCAGGATGGGGTCTGTTCGGGTTTGTTCGAGCCCTGGGGGAGCGCTGTGACCATGTCCGCCGCACCGGTTGAGCACAGTGTCCTGCGGGCGCACGCCGAGGACGCGTTCGCCGACGAACTGGCCGCGCTCGCCGCCGCCGACGAGCGGCCCCGGCCGCCGCGCTGGAAGCTTTCGCCGTGGGCGGTGGCCACCTACCTGCTGGGCGGCACGCTCGCGGACGGCACGGTGATCTCGCCCAAGTACATCGGCCCCCGGCGGATCGTCGAGGTCGCCGTCACCACGCTGGCCACCGACCGCGCGCTGCTGCTGCTCGGCGTGCCGGGCACGGCCAAGACGTGGGTGTCCGAGCACCTGGCCGCCGCGGTGTGCGGCGACTCCACGCTGCTGGTCCAGGGCACCGCGGGCACGCCCGAGGAGGCCATTCGCTACGGCTGGAACTACGCACAACTGCTCGCGCACGGGCCCAGCCGCGAAGCGATGGTGGCCGGCCCGGTGATGCGCGCGATGAGCCGCGGGCTGGTCGCCCGGGTCGAGGAACTCACCCGCATCCCGGCCGACGTACAGGACTCGCTGATCACCATCCTGTCCGAGAAGACCCTGCCGGTACCGGAGTTGAACGACGAGGTCCAGGCCGTGCGCGGGTTCAACCTGATCGCCACCGCCAACGACCGCGACCGGGGCGTCAACGAGCTCTCGTCCGCGCTGCGCCGCCGATTCAACACCGTGGTCCTCCCGTTGCCCGCGACCGCCGACGCCGAGGTGGACATCGTCAGCCGCCGGGTGGCCCAGCTCGGCTCCTCGCTCGACCTGCCGCCGGTGGCCGCCGCCGAGGCCGAACTGCGGCGCGTGGTCACGGTGTTCCGCGAACTGCGCGGCGGCCTGACCGAGGACGGCCGGACCAAGCTGAAGACCCCGTCCGGGACGCTGTCCACCGCCGAGGCGATCTCGGTGGTGACCGGCGGCCTCGCGCTGGCCGCGCACTTCGGCGACGGCGTGCTGCGCTCGGCGGACGTGGCCGCGGGCATCGTGGGCGCGGTGGTCAAGGACCCGGCCGCGGACACCCTGGTCTGGCGCGAGTACCTGGAGACGGCCGTGCGGCCGCGGGCCGACTGGCAGGACTTCTACCGGGCCTGCCGCGACGCGGACCGTGCCTGATGCCCACCCGCGCGCCCGAACCGCCGATCCTGCTCGGCGTCCGGCACCACGGCCCCGGTTCGGCCCGGGCCGTCGCCGCGGCGCTCGCGCAGGTCGAGCCGGACATCGTGCTGATCGAGGGCCCGCCCGAGGCGGACGTGCTGCTGTCCTTCGCCGCCGACCCCGACATGCGACCGCCGGTCGCGCTGCTCGCACACGCCGTCGACGATCCGGCGCAGGCGGGCTTTTGGCCCTACGCCGACTTCAGCCCCGAGTGGGTGGCCATCCGCCACGCCGGCGCACACGGCGTACCGGTCCGGTTCATCGACCTGCCGGTCGCGGTGTCCTTCACGCTCGACCGGGCCCGCCGCGAACGCGCGGCCGACGACCCGCCCGAGGACACCGAGGCCGCGCCCGCGCCGCCGCGCGTCGACCCGATCGCGGAGCTGGCCCGACTGGCCGGCCAGGACGACCCGGAGCGCTGGTGGGAGGACGTGATCGAGCACCGGCTGCCCACCGGCGGGGACGCGCTGACCCCGTTCGCGGCGCTCGCCGACGCGATGGCCGCGCTGCGCGAGGACGAACCCGCGGCCGCCCCCGTCTCCGGGGCCGAGCCCGACGTCGAGCGGCTGCGCGAGGCGTACATGCGCCAGTGCGTGCGGTCCGCGCGCCGTGCCGGACATCGCCGGATCGCCGTGGTGTGCGGCGCGTGGCACCTGCCCGCGCTCGCCGCGCCCGTCTCGGCCGCCGCCGACCGCGCGCTGCTCGCGCCGCACCGGGCCAAGGTCAAGGTGGAGAGCACGTGGGTGCCGTGGACGCACCGCCGACTCGCGCAGAGCTCCGGCTACGGAGCGGGCGTCGCCTCGCCCGGGTGGTACCGACACCTGTACGCGAGCACCGACGAACGCGAGCTGCTGCCACGCTGGTTCGTGCGGATCGCGTCGCTGTTGCGCGACGCGGGCCACCCGGTGTCCTCGGCGCACGTGATCGAGGCCACCCGGCACGCGAGCGCGCTGGCCGCGCTGCGCGATCGGCCGCTGGCCGGCCTGGACGAGACGATCGAGGCGGTCCGCGCGGTGATGTGCGACGGCGTCACCGGGCCGCTCGCGCTGGTCCACGACGCGCTCGTGGTGGGCGACGTGATCGGCGAGGTGCCCGACGCGGTGCCCGCCGTACCGCTCCAGCGCGACCTGTCCCGCGAACAGCGCCGACTGCGGCTGCGGCCCGAGCCCTCGCCCCGCGAACTCGAACTCGACCTGCGCAAACCCTCGCACGCCGACCGCAGCCGACTGCTCAACCGACTCGCGCTGCTGGACGTGCCGTGGGGCGTGCCGACCCGGGCCCGGGAGGGCAAGGGGACCTTTCGCGAGACCTGGCGCCTGGACTGGCAACCGGAGTTGGCGATCCGGGTCGCCGAGGCGGGCGTGTGGGGGACCACCGTGGTCGCCGCCGCGGCGGCCCGCACGGCCGACCTGGCGATCCGGGCCGAATCGCTCGCCGAGGTGACCGACGTCGCCGAGCGCTGCCTGCGAGCCGACCTGCCCGGCGCGCTGCCGCTGATCATGCGCGTGCTGGACCGACGCGCCGCGTTGGACACCGACGTGAGCCGACTCGCCGAGGCGCTGCCGGGCCTGGTGCGCGCGCTGCGCTACGGCGACGTACGCGGCACCGACACCTCCGCGCTGGGCACCGTGGTGGCCGGCCTGGTGGTCCGGATCTGCGTCGGGCTGCCGCCCGCGTGCGCGGGCCTGGACGAGGACGGCGCCAAGGCCATGCGCCGACGCCTGGACGACGTGCACGCCGCCGTGCAACTGCTGCCCGACGAGCAGCAGTACGAGTGGTACGCCACCCTTCACCGGCTCGCCGACCGGGAGAACCTGCCCGGCCTGCTCACCGGCCGAGCCACCCGGCTGCTCCTGGACCTGGGCCGGCTCGACCCGGAGGCGGCCGCCCCGCGCCTGGCCCGGGCACTGACCCGAGGCGTCCCGCATCGCGAATCGGCTGCCTGGATCGAGGGCTTCCTGGCCGGCGGCGGCATGCTGCTCGTGCACGACGAACGCCTGCTCGCGCTGGTCGACGAGTGGATCACCGGCACCCCCGACGACCTGTTCACCGAGATCCTGCCGCTGCTGCGACGCACCTTCACCACCTTCGCCGCGGCCGAGCGGCGGATGCTGGGCGAGCGGGTCCGCACCCCCGCGCACGCGGCCGTACAGGCCGCGACCGCCGACCTGTTCGACACCGCGCGCGCCGACGCCGTACTGCCGTTGCTGGCCGAGATCCTCGGCCTCGAACGCCGAGAGGCGGCCACCCGATGAGCGAGAGCACGAGCGACGAGCGACTGCGCCGCTGGCGCCTGGTGCTGGGCGGCGACGCGGACGGCACCGGCTACGGCCTGACCGGCGAGGACACCCGGATCGACCGGGCCCTGGCCGCGCTCTACCACCCGGGAAACCCGGCCCCGCGCGGCAGCAGGCGCGGCACCGGCCCACGCGCCGCCGGCCTGGGCGCCTCCGCGCCGTCGGTGGCCCGCTGGCTCGGCGACATCCGCGAACACTTCCCGGCGGGCGTCGTACAGATCCTGCAGCGGGACGCGATCGAGCGGCTCGACCTGACCCGACTGCTCCTGGAACCGGAGATGCTGGCCGCCGTCGAACCGGACGTGCACCTGGTCGGCACGCTGCTCGCGCTCAACAAGCTGATGCCCGAGGCCACCAAGGAGGCCGCCCGCGCGGTGGTCCGCACCGTCGTCGACGACCTGGAGCGCCGGGTCGCGCAGCGCACCACGAGCCTGGTCCAGGGCGCGCTGGACCGGGCGACCCGGATCAACCGGCCGCGACACCACGACATCGACTGGAACGCCACGATCAAGGCCAACCTCAAGCACTACCAGGCCGAGCACCGCACTATCGTGCCGGAGCGCCTGGTCGGCTACGGCCGGCAGCGGCACGGCGTGCGCAAGGACGTGATCCTGTGCGTCGACCAGTCCGGCTCGATGGCGGCGTCGGTGGTCTACGCGTCGGTGTTCGGCGCGGTGCTGGGCTCGATGCGCTCGCTCGAGACCTCGCTGGTCGTCTTCGACACGAACGTGGTCGACCTCACCGGGCACCTGGACGACCCGGTGGACGTGCTGTTCGGCACCCAACTCGGCGGCGGCACCGACATCAACCGCGCGCTGGCCTACTGCCAGTCCCTGATCACCCGCCCCGCGGAGACGGTCGTCGTACTGATCAGCGACCTGTACGAGGGCGGCGTCCGCGACGAGATGTTGCGTCGCGCGGCGGCCATGCAGGCGGCCGGCACCTCGTTCGTCACCCTGCTCGCCCTCTCCGACGAGGGCGCCCCGGCCTACGACCACACCAACGCGGCGGCCCTGGCCGCGCTCGGCAGCCCCGCCTTCGCGTGCACCCCCGACCTGTTCCCGGAGGTGATGGCGGCGGCGATCCAGGGCCTGCCGCTCCCCGTCCCGGAGCCGTAGCGTCCGGGCCGACGTGTCCCGCCGGTTCCCGAGACGAGGGCAACAGGGCTTCGGCGTGGGATGGGACACATTGCCGCGATCACGGTCCGTTTCGGTGTGTTCTCTGTGTCACGGTGGAACAGGCGTAAACGGGCGGATCTCGACACTCGGCGGGGTCGGGTTCGAGGTTTGCTCGCGGAGTGTGATCAAGACCCTGATTCGGGGCCCGCGCTCCTGCCCGATAACCTGCCAGGCGGATCAGCTACGCGTGCGGACGCCGTCCACCAGAGTCTGGGGGCGAGCCTGCCGGACCCTGCGCGACGACGGACGCGGCTGCGCATGTTCCGCATATCCGATCGCGATCACAAGGACGGACCCGCGTGGACCTGTTCGAGTACCAGGCGAGGGATCTCTTCGCTAAGCACGGTGTGCCGGTTCTGCCCGGTGAAGTCGTCTTCACGCCGGAGGAGGCACGGGCCGCCGCCGAGCGCATGGGCGGCAAGGCCGTCGTCAAGGCGCAGGTGAAGGTCGGTGGCCGCGGCAAGGCCGGTGGCGTCAAGCTGGCGTTCAGCACCGACGAGGTCGTCGAGAAGACCGAGCAGATCCTCGGCCTCGACATCAAGGGCCACATCGTCAAGAAGGTCATGCTGGCCGGGCTGGCCAAGCCGGTGGACGAGTACTACGTCTCGTTCCTGCTCGACCGCACCAACCGCACCTTCCTCGCGATGGCGTCGGTCGAGGGTGGCGTCGAGATCGAGGTCGTCGCCGAGGAGAACCCGGACGCGCTCGCGAAGATCCCGGTCGACGCGATCGAGGGCGTGACCGAGGCCAAGGCCCGCGAGATCGTCGAGGCGGCGAAGTTCCCGGCCGAGCTGCACGACCAGATCGTCGCGACCCTGCGGACGCTGTGGACCGTCTTCGTCGAAGAGGACGCCACGCTCGTCGAGGTCAACCCGCTGATCAAGTCCGAAGAGGGCAAGATCATCGCGCTGGACGGCAAGGTCTCGCTGGACGAGAACGCCGACTTCCGGCACCCCGACCACGCGGCGCTCGAGGACAAGGACGCGGCCGACCCGCTGGAGGCGGCGGCCAAGGCCAAGGGCCTCAACTACGTCAAGCTCGACGGCTCGGTCGGCATCATCGGCAACGGCGCGGGCCTGGTCATGTCCACGCTCGACGTGGTCGCGTACGCCGGGGAGAACCACGGCGGCGTGAAGCCGGCCAACTTCCTCGACATCGGCGGCGGCGCGTCCGCCGAGGTGATGGCGAACGGCCTGGAGATCATCCTGGGCGACACCGACGTCAAGTCGGTGTTCGTCAACGTCTTCGGCGGCATCACCGCGTGCGACGCGGTCGCGAACGGCATTGTGCAGGCGCTCGAACTGCTCGAGCAGAAGGGCGAGGCGGTCACCAAGCCGCTCGTCGTGCGTCTGGACGGGAACAACGCGGAGCTGGGTCGGCAGATCCTGACCGACGCGAACCACCCGCTGGTCCAGCAGGTGGACACCATGGATGGCGCGGCCGAGCGGGCCGCCGAGCTCGCTGCCGCGAAGTAAGGGAGACCGACCCAGCATGGCTATCTTCCTGACCAAGGACAGCAAGGTCATCGTCCAGGGCATGACCGGCTCCGAGGGGATGAAGCACACCCACCGGATGCTCGCCTCCGGGACGAACATCGTCGGTGGCGTGAACCCGCGCAAGGCCGGCACCACGGTCGACGTGGACGGCACCGAGGTACCGGTATTCGGCACCGTGGCCGAGGCCATGGAGGCCACCGGCGCGGACGTCACGGTGGTCTTCGTGCCGCCGAAGTTCACCAAGGACGCCGTGGTCGAGGCCATCGAGGCCGGGATCGGCCTCGCGGTGGTCATCACCGAGGGCGTGCCGGTGCACGACACCGCGCAGTTCTGGGCGCTCGCCGGCGCCAAGGGCAACAAGACCCGGATCATCGGCCCGAACTGTCCCGGCCTGATCACCCCGGGTCAGTCCAACGCGGGCATCATCCCGGCCAGCATCACCAAGCCGGGCCGGATCGGTCTGGTGTCCAAGTCGGGCACCCTGACCTACCAGATGATGTACGAGCTGGCCGACATCGGCTTCTCGACCGCCGTCGGCATCGGTGGCGACCCGATCATCGGCACCACGCACATCGACTGCCTCCAGGCGTTCCAGGACGACCCGGACACCGACGCGATCGTGATGATCGGCGAGATCGGCGGCGACGCCGAGGAGCGTGCCGCGGCCTACATCGCCGAGCACATCACCAAGCCGGTCGTCGGCTACGTCGCGGGCTTCACCGCCCCCGAGGGCAAGACCATGGGCCACGCCGGCGCCATCGTCTCGGGCTCCTCGGGCACCGCGCAGGCCAAGCAGGACGCGCTCGAGGCCGTCGGCGTCAAGGTCGGCAAGACGCCGTCCGAGACGGCGCGCCTGATGCGCGAGATCATGGCGGGCTGACCCACCGGTCGCCCGTGGCCGACGACGCCCCGCGAACCGCTTTCCAGGCGGTTCGCGGGGCGTCGTGGTTTCCTCCGGCCCGGTCGGGGTCCGGTCAGTGCGGGGGCGTGCGCCGCAGACCGTTGTCCACGCAGCTCGTGTCGAGCACGAACGTGCTCTCCGGGGCCAGGATCGTCTCCCGCGCGCTCGGGGCAGCCGACGCGAGGGTGAACACCCCGGTCGGGGTCGGCCCGAACGTTCGGTGCACGGTGGGCACCACCGGCCGGACCAGCGGCGTGATCGGCTCCGGGGCGGCGGTCCTCTCCGCCGGCTCCGCCGCGGGTGCCGGCTCGGGTTCCGCGGGCTCGGGTGCGGCAGGCGGGGGGGTCGCCTCCGGCGCCGGCGGAGCGGCGGCCGGTGCGGGCGGGGCGGCGGCCGGCGCCGGTGGGGCCTCCGCCTCGCCGGGTACCGGTGGCAGGCGTCGGGCCGCCTCGGGACCGGTGATCGGGTCGACCCGGTAGCCGCCCCGCGAGTCCCGCGAGGTGGCCGGATCGAGCAGCCGGGGCAGCGACGTGATCACGAGTGCGAGGACCGCCGCCGCGACCACCGCGACCAGCACCGAGGTCCGGGTCCTGCAGCGCCGCCTGGCCGCGTGCGGCCCGGGCACGCGCGGTTCGTACCGTGCCGCGAGGTCGCACGTGATCGTGCTCAGGAAGTCGTGCGCCTCCTGGCAGTTCGGCGACGGTCCGGTCAGCGCCGGGACCAGCTCGGCCAGATCCTCGTGCGCGTGCACGAGCCGCATCCGGGTCGACTCCGTGGTCGCCTCGGTCTCGATCGCGACCTGCTCCGGCGACATCCCGAACAGGTGACGCAGCACGAAGACCCGCCGACGGTGCCCGGGCACCCGCTGGAGCGCACGCAGGAGCGCGATGTCCTGCTCGCGACGCGCGTCGTCGTCCGCGTGCGGGACGACCCGGCCGGTGTGGTCCGGATGCGGTACGAGTCGCCACATCGCGCGCCGCAACAGGAACCGGTGGCCGAGCGCGAGGTCGCCGGCGAGGGTGCGTACGCGGCCGGCGTCGGCCGGGGTGTTCGCGACGTCGGGCAGGTCGCGCCAGACCAGCGCGAAGGCGCGCCGGGTCACGCGTGCGGCCCGGGTGGGGCTCGCGGTCAACAGGTACGCGTAGCGCGCGATGTCGGATGCGATCGCCGCGTGCAGGGCGTCGCAGCCCGGGGCACGCTCGCGGGAGGTGTTCCGCTCGTCGTCGATGCCCATAGGGGCATGAGGTACCCAAGGGGCGATTGATAATGCAGATTAAATGACCTGAATCGAGCAAATGGGGTGTCTTGCCGCGCTCGGGGGCCATATGCGGCGTGGATCCGACCCGCGTTGGCAGCATGACCTTGTGACCGAAATGCCGGAAAGCGAACGCGGCCCGTCGGTGCCCTGGACGGTGGCCGGGCCCACCCCGCGGGCCGGCGTCGAGCGCCTTCCGGCCACCCCCGAGATGTCCCCACCCCAAGCTCTGGGGGAGTCGCCCGGGTCGTTGCCGGAGGCGGAACCCGGGTCGGTCGTCGATCCCCCGGAGACCGCCGAGACACCGGGATTGTCCGGGCCGCCGGAGCAGGTGGATCGGGTGGCCCCGGGAGGCCCGGGAGGCCCGGGAGATCCGGAGCGCCCGGCCGAGTCCTCCGAACCCGCGGACGAGCACTCGGAGTCCACCGAGGCCGTCGAGTCCGCCGAAGCCGCGGCCACCGAGCCCTCCGAGCCCTCCGAGCCCTCCGAGGCGCTCCCCGCCCCGCCTCGTCCCGAGACTCCGCCGATCGTCGCCCCGCCCAAGCCGGACCGCCCGCCCGCCGCGCTGCCGGTGCCGAGCCCCGTCGAGACCCCCGGCGGGCCCGAGTCGCGCGCCGATCGCCCGTGGGGCCCACCGGTGCCCGGTCGCTCGCCGGCGGCGGTCCTGGCCGCCCTGCCGGGCCTGCCCGCCGTGATCGCCTTCGCGGGCCGCCGTCCCGACACCGCCCGGATCGCGCAGGCGCTGGCCCGAGGCGTGGTGTCGGCGCTGCTCGCGGTCGGGGCCGGGCTCGGCGGCGTGGCGGTGCTCGTGCTGATCGTGGCCACGTGCGGCGCCACCTCGGGCGGCTTCGATCACCCGCAGGCGCTGCTGCGGGTGATCGGCGGCATCTGGCTCGCCGCGCACCACGTGGGCTTCGAGTTCGTCGAGATCAGCCATCGGGCGACCGGATCGGTCGATCCGATCGTGACCGTGGTACCGCTGCGGCTGGCCCCGCTGGGTCTGACCGTGCCGCTGATCTGGGTGTTGTGCCGGATCGGCCGGCGGCTCGCGGACGGCCTGGCCGGGACCGCGATCGTGCTCGCGTCCCAGGTGCTGGTGTACACCGGCCTGCTGTACGCGGTCGCCGTCGGCGTCGGTACGGCGAGCGTGCGGCCCGTGTTCGACACGGTCGCGCCGGCCGCGCTCGGGGTCCTGGCGGCGGGGGTGCTCGGCGCGTTCGGGCCCGCGCTGGTCCGGGTGCCCGCCGTCCGGGCCGGCCTGGCCTCGGCCGCGGTGCTCGCGGCGGGCGGGGCGCTCCTGGTGCTCGCGTGCCTGTTCGCGCACGCGGGCCAGGTCCGGGTCGCGCTGGCGCTGACCACCCGCGACCCGGTCGGCTTCGCGGCGCTGGCCGTACTGTGCGCCGCGCTGGTGCCCAACGCGATCGTGTGGGCGGTGTCCTACGCGGCCGGCACCGGGTTCGCGCTCGGCGCGGCCACCACCATCGCGCCCACCGGCAGCACCCTGGGCACGCTGCCCACGCTGCCGCTGCTGGCCGCGTTGCCCGGCCCGGCCACGGTGCCCTCCACCGCGTGGGCGCCCGCGGTGCTCCCGCTGCTCGCGGGCGTCGCGGCGGGCTTCTTCGCGGCCCGCGCCGAGCCGCCCCGGGCCTGGCTCGCGGTCACCTCGCACGCCGCCGGCGCGGGCCTGGGCGTCGGCCTGCTCACCCTCGCCTCGGCCCGGCTCGCCTCCGGCACCGCCGGCCTGGCCAACCTCGCCGACCTGGGCCCGAACGTGTGGCGCACCGCCGCCGCGCTGACCGTCGAGATCGCGCTGATCGCCGCCCCGACCGCACTGGCCGCGACCTGGTGGCGCGGTCGGGAAAGCCCGAAGGCCGTCCCCGCCGAAACGGAGACGGCCCTCGGAACCACCGGCCGGTCCTAGCCCCGGGCGTGTCCAGCGAAGCCGGGTACCGCCGAGAGAGCGCGGTGCCTAGAACGTGCCGTCCACGACCCAGTGGTAGCGCTCGGGCAGCTTGTCCAGGCAGCGCTGCTCGCCGGTCTTGGTGAGCGCGCTGTCCATGCAGTCGTAGTAGTCCTTGTTGACCGCCTCGAACGTCCACACGCCCAGCACGTAGACCACCGCGATCGCGCCGGTGACCAGACCCGCGAGCGCGGCGCCGGAGCGGGCGCCCGCCGGTCGGCGAACGCGCGGCCGATGCGCCGGCCCGCCCGGGGCGTGCCCCGGGTGCCGGGCGGTGCCGCCGGGACCCTCCTCGATCCGCGGTCCGGCCGTGGCCGGCTTCGTTCCGCGCACCGTGCGGATGCCGAGCACCAGTGCGACCACGCCCAGCACCACGCCGAGCACCAGTCCCAGGTCGGACGGCAGGAACAGCGCGAAGAACACCGCCCACACCCCCGACCACAGCGCCAGTCGGCCGTTGCGGACCCGGATGTCCTTCGGGTCGGGCTGTTCGCGCGGTTCGCGCGGAGCCCGCTGCGGCCGGTCCTCGCGACCGTGCCGATCGCCCCCGTTGCCGCCGTCCCCTCGCCCGTTGCCGGGCACGTTCCACGGGGCGGCCGGCGGGCGATCGGGCGTACCCTCCGGCGGCGGGGCGTAGGGATCCCGCTCGTCGGTCTCGTTGCCGGTACTCATCCTCTGCCTGCCCTCGTCGTGCCGGATCGCGGGATTCCCTTCCCAGGATCGTACGTGTGCGGGGTGCACCGTAGCCGGGCGGCGGCGCCCAAGTGGCCCCAAGGGCCCGTAGGGCGGATGCCGCCGGGTCCGCCGATGCCGTCCCACCCCGCCGGTTCGGTACTGCCTACCCCCTGACGCTATCGTTGCCGACGTACGGGCGTCGCTCCGTGTTCCCGCCTCCTGTCGGGGAACGCCCGCCGGCCCCGTACGAGATCCCGGCGAGAGCCCGAATCCCTGTGGTGCCTCTCCCGCCCTTCCTTCCGGAAAGAGCCTGAAAGCAGTGGCCGTTCACGCCCCGCGCACCCCCGGGCCGGCCCGGCTCGTCGTCCTCGTCTCCGGCTCCGGCACCAACCTCCAGGCCCTGCTCGACGCGTGCGCGGATCCCGCGTACGGCGCGAGCGTGGTGGCCGTGGGCGCCGACCGCGACGGCATCGCGGGGCTGGCCCGGGCCGAGCGGGCGGGCGTGCCCACCTTCGTCGAACGCGTCGCCGACCACCGGGACCGGGCGGGCTGGGACGCCGCGCTGGCCGAGGCGGTCGCCGGGTACGAACCCGATCTGGTGGTGTCGGCCGGCTTCATGAAGATCCTGGGCCCGCGCTTCCTGGCCCGCTTCGAGGGACGCACCGTCAACACCCACCCCGCACTGTTGCCCTCGTTCCCCGGCGCGCACGGCGTCCGGGACGCGCTCGCGTACGGCGCCAAGGTGACCGGCTGCACGGTCCACCTCGTGGACGCCGGCGTGGACACCGGGCCGATCATCGCTCAGGGCGTCGTCACGGTCGAGGACGGCGATCACGCCGACGGCGGCGACGCGTTGCACGAGCGCATCAAGACTGTCGAGCGCACCCTGCTCGTCGAGGTCGTGGGCCGGCTGGCCCGCGAGGGCTACCGCATCGAAGGAAGAAAGGTCCGGATCCCCGCATGACTTCCGCCGCCCCCACCCCCACTCCCGCCACCGAGGACGAGGCACGCCGCCCGATCCGTCGCGCGTTGATCAGCGTGTACGACAAGAGCGGCCTGGAGGAACTGGCCCAGGGCCTGCACGCGGCCGGCGTCGAGCTGGTCTCCACCGGCTCCACCGCCGGGCGGATCGCCGCCTCGGGCGTGCCGGTGACCAAGGTCGAGGAACTGACCGGCTTCCCGGAGTGTCTGGACGGCCGGGTCAAGACCCTGCACCCGCGCGTGCACGCCGGCATCCTGGCCGACCTGCGCCTGGAGTCGCACCGCGCGCAGCTCGAGGAGCTGGACGTACGGCCGTTCGACCTGGTCGTGGTCAACCTGTACCCGTTCACGCAGACCGTCGAGTCGGGCGCGACCCCGGACGAGTGCGTCGAGCAGATCGACATCGGCGGCCCGTCGATGGTCCGCGCCGCGGCCAAGAACCACCCCTCCGTCGCGGTGGTGACCAGCCCGGACCGCTACGCGGACGTGCTGGCCGCGCTCGAGGCGGGCGGCTTCGACCTGGCGCAGCGCAAGCGGCTCGCGGGCGAGGCCTTCGGGCACACCGCCGCGTACGACGTCGCGGTCGCGTCCTGGTTCTCGGCCGACTACGCGCCCGCCGACGACGAGCCGTTCCCGGCCTTCCTCGGCTCGGTCCGCCGGCGGGAGAACGTGCTCCGCTACGGCGAGAACCCGCACCAGGCGGCGGCCCTGTACGTGGACGGCACCGGCGGCCTCGCGGGCGCCGAGCAGTTCCACGGCAAGGAGATGTCCTACAACAACTACATGGACACCGACGCGGCCCGGCGTGCCGCGTACGACCACGAGCAGCCGTGCGTGGCGATCATCAAGCACGCCAACCCGTGCGGGATCGCGATCGGCGAGGACGTCGCCGAGGCGCACCTGAGGGCACACGCGAGCGACCCGGTGTCCGCCTACGGCGGCGTGATCGCGGTCAACCGACCGGTGAGCGTCGCGATGGCCGAGCAGGTCGCGGGGATCTTCACCGAAGTGATCGTCGCGCCGGACTACGAGGACGGCGCGGTCGAGGTGCTCGCCCGCAAGAAGAACATCCGGGTGCTGCGCGCCCCCGAGGCGCCGCGCACGCCCGCCGAGTTCCGCCAGATCGACGGCGGCCTGCTGCTGCAGAACGCGGACCGCTACCAGGCGCCCGGCGACGACGCCGCCGCCTGGACGCTCGCCACCGGCGAGCCCGCCGACGCCGAGACGCTGCGCGATCTGGTGTTCGCCTGGCGCGCGGTGCGCGCGGTCAAGTCCAACGCGATCCTGCTCGCGTCCGGCGGCGCGACCGTGGGCGTGGGCATGGGCCAGGTCAACCGGGTCGACTCGGCCAAGCTGGCGGTCACGCGAGCGGGCGAGCGGGCGGCCGGCTCGGTCGCCGCGTCCGACGCGTTCTTCCCGTTCGCCGACGGCCTGGAGGTGCTGATCGCGGGCGGTGTGCGCGCGGTGGTCCAGCCCGGCGGGTCGGTGCGCGACGAAGAGGTGGTCGAGGCGGCGCGCGCGGCCGGGATCACCATGTACCTCACCGGGACCCGGCACTTCTTCCACTGATCCCACCGCTTCACCGCGACCCGGGTGACCGGGTCGCGGTGAAGGCACGCGAGGCGCGACCCTGGCGGGGTCGCGCCTCGCGCGTGTGATGAGGGTGGTGCTCAGACCTTGACCACGACCGTCGAGCAGACCTTGTCCGCGAACGTCTGCTTCTTGTCGTCCCACAGCGGCCACAGCCAGCCCAGGAAGCACGCGATCGTGTCCAGGAAGTGGGCGAGCCCGCGAACGAACGCCATACCGAAGCCGGTCGGCATCCCGTCGCTCTCGCGCAGCACCTTGATGCCCACGGCGCGCTTGCCGATTGTCTGCCCGGTCTTGCCCTGGCGGTACAACTGCCAGAGTTGGAAGGCCAGCGAGATCAGGCCGCCGATGACGATCAGGAGGACCGGACCGGCACCGCCGTCGTACTCGGTCGTCTCGCTGCCGTCGAGGTTCTCGGTGACCGTGGTCTTGTCCATGAACCAGATGTAGCCGCCGATATAAGGTATCGAGACCGGCAGGCTGACGAGCGCGTCGATCAGCAGCCCGCCCGCCCGACGACCCCAGCTCGCGCACCATTCGCCGATGTTCGGCGGCGGGCCGTAGCCGGCGGGTGGACCGTAACCGGGCTGACCGTAGCCCGGCTGGGCATAGCCCGGTTGACCGTAGCTCGGCTGACCGTAAGCCGGCTGGCCATAGGCGGGCTGACCGTAGCCCTGGCCTTGGCCCTCGGCGCCGTAGCCGGACGGCGGGCCGTACGGACCCGGAGGTTGGGACATGCGGAACTCTCCCCTGAGAACGCGCGTACACGCGATACGCGGCGCCGATGGTCCCGGGTTTCGTCGACACGCGAACGCCGAAGCGGGCCGCGATGTCGCCCCCACCGCCCGGAGCCTGCTGGAGGCGGCACCCTACACCTCGGCGGTTGGCGCGCGGTAGGTCCGCGGCGAGTGCCGTGACCGGGGTCATGGTGGGGGACTTGGCATTCCGCCCGAAAGGTGCGTTGCATAGGAGGATGCAGGATCAGGCGACACCCGGACCCCAGCCGAAACGCGCACCACTCGCGTTGCCGCCGGGGCCCTCGGCGACCTCGTCCGATCCGCCGACGCTGCCGCCGTTCCCGGCGGTGCACCCGCCCGAGCTGGGTCCGCAGAATCAGATCAAGCCGCTGGTCACCCTCACCGGCAAGGGCTTCACCTGGGCGTCCGGGGCACGCGCCGCGCTCGGCGTGGGCATCCCGTTCGCGATCGTCACCGCGACCCTGGGCCTGGGCCAGGCCACCTTCGCCGCGCTCGGCGGCTACACCGTCCTGTACGCCGCCAAGGAGCCGTACGCCCGCCGGGCGATCACCCTCGCGCTGGTCGGCCTGGGACTGGCCCTGTCGCTGACCCTGGGCTCGCTCGCGGCCGGCACCGCGCTCCTGTACGTCCCGGTGATCACCCTGGTCGCCACCGTCGCCACCTTCCTGTGCGGCGCGTTGCAGGTGGACCGCCCGGGCGGCTACATGTTCACCCTGGTCTGCGCGATGGGCGCGTTCCTGCCGCACCAGCCCGACATGGTCCCCGAACGGGCCGGGCTGGTGCTCGCGGGCGCGGCCGGCGCGTGGCTGGTGTCGATGTCCGGCTGGCTGGCGCGCCCGCGCCACCCGGAGCACATGGCGCTCGCGGCCTGTTTCGAGGCGCTCGCCGACTTCTTCGCCGCGATCGGCGACCAGCCCAGCGACGCCGCCCGACACCGTGCGTCCGAGACGGTGCACAGCGCGTGGGTGACCGTGTTGCGCGCGGACACCAAGCGCAACCGGCGTACCGGTGAGGCACGTCGGCTGCGGGTGCTGTGTCGGCGTGCGCTCGACCTGTTCCAGGCCGCGCAACTGCTCGCGGTCGAGCGCACCCGGCCGCTGCCGCCGGAGATCCCGGACACCGTGCGGGCGCTGGCCGGTGCGGTCGGCCGGCCCAAGCTGGTCCCGGTCATGCCCGCGGTGCTCGCCGACACCGAGACCGCCGCGGAACGCCTCCTGCGCACCGTGCTCAAGGCCGCCGCCGCGGCGGCCGGTCAACCGGCGGTCAAGGAGGGCGAGATCATCCCCGGCCGGCGGCCCACCGCCGGCGAGCGCATGCGCGCCGCGTTCGACCGCGCGTCGCTGGTCCCGCCGACCGCGCTGCGTACCGGGCTCGGGGTGGGTTCGGCGACGCTGGCCGCCGCGTTGTTGCCGGTGGTGCACCCGGTGTGGGTGGCCATCGCGGCGGGTGCCGCGCTCCAGGGCGGCAATGTCGTGCTCGACTTCGGCCGCGTGTTGCAGCGGGCGATCGGCACGCTGGTGGGCGTCGCGGTGATCGCGCTGTTCTTCCACGACCTGATGCCCAACCAATGGCTGGTGGTGATCGCGGTCGCGCTGCTGTTCGGCGCGACGCAGACGGTGATCGCCCGCAACCTCGCCGTGGCCGCGGCGTGCGTGACCCCCGTCGGCCTCTTCCTGGCCGCCGCCGGCCAACCCGGCGCGCACGTGGGCGACCTGGCCGCCACGCGCCTGATCGACACCGTGCTGGGCCTGGCCGTCGGCCTGACCGCGAGCCTGGTGTTGTGGCCGCGCGCGTCCGCGACCAGACTGCCGCGACAACTGGGCCGGACCATCCGCGCCGAGGGGCTGCTGCTGCGGGCCACGGTCACCGGGCAGATCGTGGACGATCGCGCGTGGGGCAGCACCCGCCGGGCGGCCCGCCGCGAACTGCTCGACCTGTGGAGCGTGTACGAGGCCGCCCTGGGCGAGTTCACCGGCCGCCGACTGGACGCCGAACGGCTGTGGCCCGCGATCGTGACCGCCCAGCGGCTCGGCTACCGGCTGATGACCGCGCCCGAGACCTACCGCAGTACGCCGCCCGAACCCATTCCCGAGGACGACCTGGCCCGCCTGGACGCCTATCTCAACGAACTGGCCTCGGCCGCCGAGGAGCGCCGTCCCCCGACGCCGCCCGAACTGCCGGACCTGTGGGGGCATCCGGTGCCGCGTCAACACCTCAAGCGGCTGGCCCAGGCGATCGCCCGGGCGAACGAGCCGGTGCCGACGTGGCAACTGCCCGAGTTCGTCCAGCAGCGCATCCTGGCCCCGCCGGCACGCCTTCTGTACGGGGCCCGCCGCGCGGCCGGCTCGGATACGGGACAATCTCAACGACCGGCCCGGAACCGTGGACCAGGAGACAGAACTTGAAGGCGCAGATCCTCGACGGCAAGGCCACCGCCACCGCCATCAAAGCCGAACTGGCCGTACGGGCCGAGGCCCTGAAGGCCCGAGGCATCACGCCGGGTCTGGGCACCGTGCTCGTGGGCGACGACCCCGGCAGCCACTCGTACGTGCGCGGCAAGCACCGCGACTGCGCCCAGGTGGGCATCGCGAGCATCCAGCGCAACCTGCCCGCGGACGCGACGCAGGAGCAGGTCGAGGACGTGGTGCGCGAGCTCAACGCGGACCCGGCCTGTACCGGCTACATCGTCCAGCTCCCGCTGCCCAAGCACCTGGACGCCAACCGGGTCCTGGAGCTGATGGACCCGGACAAGGACGCCGACGGCCTGCACCCGATGAACCTGGGCAGGCTGGTGCTGGGCCAGGAGGCGCCGCTGCCGTGCACCCCGCGCGGCATCGTCGAACTGCTCCGCCGGCACGACATCGAGATCAACGGCGCCGAGGTGTGCGTGATCGGCCGAGGCGTCACCGTCGGCCGTCCGATCGGCCTGCTGCTCACCCGCCGCACCGAGAACGCCACGGTGACCCTGTGCCACACCGGCACCGAGGAACTGCCGTTCCACGTGCTCCAGGCGGACATCGTCATCGCCGCGGCCGGGGTGCCCGGACTGATCAGCGGCGACATGGTCAAGCCCGGCGCGGTGCTGCTCGACGTGGGTATCACCCGCACCGAGCAGGGCCTGGTCGGCGACGTGCACCCGGAGGCGTACGAGAAGGCCGCGTGGGTCGCCCCGATGCCCGGCGGGGTGGGTCCGATGACCCGCGCGATGTTGCTCACCAACGTCATCGAGGCCGCCGAGCGGCAGGTCACGAGCCTGTGATCGGACCGTGCCGGACCCGGGGCGGGGGCCGCGCGGGCGTGGGCACGGGCCCGCGACGCGTGCCCGCCGCATCCGGGCCCGGCGCGGATCCGCCGCCGGCGAGATGAGGAGAGGTGGGACCTGTGGCAACCGCTCGGGGGCGACGCAAGGACGGCAGGAGGAAGGAGCCGGGCACCTACCCGCCCGAGGGCGGTGCCTCGCCGGCCGGACCGGGGCCGTTGCGGGAGTGGCCCGCGATGGTGGTCTTCGGCTGCCTGCTCGCCGCGCTGGTGACCGCCGCGCTGAACGGCTTCCGGATCGCCGCGATCCTGATCGCCGGCACCTTCCTGATCGCGGCGATACTGCGGCTGTTCGTCGCCGACGTGGGCGTGCTGGCGGTCCGCAGCCGGTTCACGGACGTGGGCGTGCTGCTGTTCTTCGGCGTCGCGGTGCTGCTGCTCGGGCTGAGCATCCCCGATCCGCTCGTCGACCTGCCGTGGGTGCCCAAGCGCACCGGCTCCTAGCGGCGTCCTCGGCGTTCTCGGTGCCCTCGGTCGCCCGACGGGGGATCGCGGACCCGTCCCGGGCATCGTCGGCGTCCGCCCGGCGCGTCGAGGGGGCGACTCCTCGACGTGCCGGTGGGCAGCGGGCGGGTCAGTACAGCCGGCGCGCGTCGGCCGCGATCTCGCTCGGGGTCATCCCGGCCGAGCGGGCGATCTCGGCGCGGCGGACCGCCGTGATCGCGTCGAACAGGGTCTCGCCGAGCGCCTCGCGCAGCACCGCGCTCGCCTCCAGCGCCTCCAGCGCGGCGGCCGGCGACTCCGGCAGGCGGGGCACGCCGGCGGCGGCCGACGGGTTGCCCGCCACCTCCACCGGGAGCCGCAGCTCGTCCTCGACGCCGGCCAGCCCGGCCGCGATCACCGTGCCCACCACCAGGTAGGGATTGGCCGTCGCGTCGAAGCACTTGAGTTCGGCGTTCGCGGTGTGTTGCCGCTCGCCCGCCATCCCGGTGATCAGGCGCAGCGCCGCCTCCCGGTTCTCCAGGCCCCAGCAGCGGTACGCGCCCGCCCAGCGGTCCGGGACCAGACGCAGGTGGCCGGCCGCGCCCGGGGCGCCGATCGCCAGCAGCGCGGGCAACTCGCGGAGCACCCCGGCCAGGAACGCCTCACCCTCGCGGGTCAGCCCCCGCGGTCCCTCGCCGCCGTGGCACAGGTTCGTCCCGTCGCGCCACGGCGAGAAGTGCAGGTGCGCGCCGTTGCCGACCTCGCCGGGCAGCACGCACGGTGCGAACGAGACCGCGTGTCCGTGCCGGGCGGCGACCGCGCGGATCGTCTCGCGCACCAGCACCGTGGTGTCCGCCGCGCCGACCGGGTCCTCCGGTGCGACGGAGACCTCCAACTGGCCCGCCGCGTACTCCGGATGCACCTGCAACACGCTCACGTCCTGGGCGGCGAGCGCGCGGATCAGCTCGCGCAGTTGATCGGATACCCGAACCATCCGGGTCATCCCGTACGCGGCCTTGTGGAACGCGGGGACGAAGGAGCCGTCCGGGCCCTCGGTGCCGGTGATCCACTCGACCTCGAAGCCCATCCGCAGCGACAACCCGCGCAGCCCGGCGCGCGCGGTCATCCGCCGGGCGAAGGCACGCTGGCAGCCCGGGTAGGGCACGCCGTCCTGGGTGTACCGGTCACCCGGCGCCCAGGCCCAGCCCGGCTGCGCGGCCAGCGGGCGCAGCGCCGCCAGGTCGGGGATCAGCCGCAGATCGCCGGCCGGGCCGCCGACCAGCGAGCCGGCGGTGATCGAGTCGTCGGCGAGGAAGACGTCGAACACGGGGGAGAAGCCCACGCCGTGCGTGGCGACCGCGTCCAGGCGCGAGTAGGGGATCGCCTTGACCCGGGTGATGCCGGCGTTGTCGACCCAGCCGAGCACGACCGCGTCGATCGTCTCGAGCGCGGCGGGCCGCACCGGCGGCTCGAGCCGGCCGGGGGTGGGCACGCGGGTCGTCTCGGGGAGGTCCGACAGATGCATGTGGTCACCCTCCGGGTGTGGGTGGCTGCGGTGAGTCACGAACCTATCGGCCGGGTCCCCGGAAACGAAAACCGGGCGGTGCAATAGGCTTCGGGGCGAACCTCACACCGGTGGTTGGCCGAGCCGCCCCGGGGCGGGAGTAATGTGGCGGCGAAAAGTATCTCGATGCCGAGCTACCGGCGGACTGCCATCGGCGTCGGATCCCGCCGCAGCAGAGGAGACCCGCGCGCAATGTCCCGTACCCCCGTCAACGTCACCGTCACGGGCGCGGCCGGTCAGATCGGCTACGCGTTGCTGTTCCGCATCGCCTCCGGTCACCTGCTCGGCCCCGACACCCCGGTGCGCCTGCGCCTTCTGGAGATTCCGCAGGCGGTCAAGGCCGCCGAGGGCACCGCGATGGAACTCGACGACTGCGCGTTCCCGCTGCTCGACGGGATCGACATCTTCGACAACCCCACCGACGGTTTCGCGGGCGCCAACGTGGCCCTGCTCGTCGGCGCCCGTCCGCGCACCGCGGGCATGGAGCGCGGCGACCTGCTGGCCGCCAACGGCGGCATCTTCAAGCCGCAGGGCGAGGCGATCAACGCCGGTGCCGCGTCCGACATCAAGGTGCTCGTGGTCGGCAACCCGGCCAACACCAACGCGCTGATCGCGCAGCGGCACGCGCCGGACGTACCGGCCGAGCGCTTCACCGCGATGACCCGCCTGGACCACAACCGCGCGCTGACCCAGCTCGCGAAGAAGACCGGCGTCGCGGTCACCGACATCGCGAAGCTGACCATCTGGGGCAACCACTCGGCCACCCAGTACCCGGACGTCTTCCACGCGCAGATCGCGGGCAAGAACGCCGCCGAGGTGGTCGACGACCAGACCTGGCTCGCGGACACCTTCATCCCGACCGTCGCCAAGCGCGGCGCGGCGATCATCGAGGCGCGCGGCGCGTCCTCGGCGGCGTCCGCGGCCAACGCGGCGATCGACCACGTGCACACCTGGGTCAACGGCACCGCCGACGGCGACTGGACCTCGATGGGTGTCGTCTCGGACGGCTCCTACGGCGTGCCCGAGGGCCTCATCTCGTCCTTCCCGGTGGTCTGCAAGGACGGCAAGTGGGAGATCGTCCAGGGCCTGGACATCAACGAGTTCTCCCGCGGCCGGATCGACGCCTCGGTGCGGGAACTGGCCGAGGAGCGCGACGCGGTGCGCGAGCTGGGCCTGATCTGAACCCGAGCCGAATCCGAGCGGACCCCGAGCCGAACCCGGGTCGGGAGCCGTTCGCCGATTCCCGGTGACGGCTAGTCGGTGGTGACCAAGGGCGGGCCGAGCGGCCCGCCCTTGGTGTGTTCCAGGAGCCTGCTGAGCACGATCGTGCTGCGGGTGCCGAGCACCAGGGGCTCGTCCCGGAGCCGGTCCAGCACCTCCTCCAGGTGCCGTACGTCGGTGGCGGTGATCCGGAACACCGCGTCCATGTCGCCGGCCACGCTGTCCGCGCCGATCACCTCGGGATGCCGGCGCAGACAGACGAGCAATTGCGCGGGAGAGGTGCGCGGCGCGCAGGAGATCTGCACGAGCGCCTCGGTGGTCCAGCCCAACGCGTGCGGATCCACCCGGGCGTGGAAGCCGCGAATCACGCCGGCTTCGCGCAGTCGGTCCACCCGGCGCTTGACCGCGGGCGCCGACAGGCCGACCTCGGCCCCGATCCCGGCGAAGCTCGCCCGGGCGTCGCGGACGAGGTGAGCCACGATCCGTTTGTCCAGGCCGTCCAGTCGCACGCCTCCATCGTCACCCCGAACGGCGAGGTTACGGACGGGTTTGCTCGCACTGCCCGAATTGGGGCGGGTCGACGTGCGGGTCGACGTCGGCCGGGCCGGTCGGGTCGGTCGGGTCGGTCGGGTCGGTCCTCGTGGCCGGTTCGCCGGCCTTACGGCGCCGGGGCCGTCCGGGGGCGGTGGCGGTTCTCCGGGCGTATGCCGCCGGTGTCGACCCAGGTCGGGAGTGGTTCGCGGGCGGCGAGCCAGGTGTGCGGGATGTCGCGCAGGCCGGTGCGCGCCGCGACCACGCCGGCCGTGATCGCGCACGTGGTGTCCACGTCGCCCATGCCCCGCGCGGTGTCCCACAGGGCGTCCTGGAGCGCGTCGAGGTGGCGTGCCGCCGTCCACAACGCGAACGGGACCGTGTCGGGTGCGCTCATCCGGGAGCCGTTGCCCAGCACGCCCACCGCGTGCGGGATCGAGGACGTGGCCGGCAGCCGGGACGCGGTCCGGATGCCCGAGGCCACATCGCTCTCCGGCGTGTGCTCGGCCACCTCGGTCAGGAACTCGACCGGACCGGGAGCCGGTTCGTGGCGTCCCCGGGTGGCCAGGGCCGCCGCGATCGCCACCGCGATCGCGCCCGCCGCCGCCTCCGGGTGGGCGTGCGTGGTCGCGGCGGAGCGCTCGGCCTCGACCGCGACGTGGGCGAGTCCCGCGTCCGCGTGCCACGCGCCCAACGGCGCGACCCGCATCGCGGTGCCGTTGCCCCACGACCCTTGGCCCTCGAATTGACGGCGTGTCACCTCGCGCCACGGCTCACCCTCGCGGATCGCGCGCAGCACGCCGTGCATCGAGGCGCCGTAGCCGCGACGCGGGTCGGCCTCGTACGACGCGGCGAAGTGCGCGGCCAGCGCGTCCTGATCCACGTCGTCGCACAGGTGCAGGACGCGCAGCACGGACAGCGCCATCGCGGTGTCGTCCGTCCACTGCCAGAACTCGGCGTCCGGAGCGATCCGGCGCGCCTGACGTTCGGTCAGGTCGGAGTGCCCGCGCCTGACGACGAACCACTGTTCGCCGAAGGCGTCCCCCAGGGCCAGGCCATGCAGTGCGCGTGCCGCGTCGGCGACGCGTCGGGTACGGTCCATACGCTCAGCCTGTCAGCCGGCCTCGACCCGGACCAGGCATTTCCGACGCGCCCGAAGCCGCTCGCTTCCGGGAGAAAAGTGTCGGATATTGCTCAGTCTTATCTCGACATCAAGAGGCTCGGTGTCGAACGACTCGCTAGAATGAGTTCATGAAAGACGAGGTCGACCGGCTTGTCGCGGCGTGGAAGCGGGAGCGCCCGGACCTCGACGTCGAACCCCTCGAAGTACTGAGCCGGGTCACCCGACTGGCGCGCCACCTGGACCGCGCCCGGCGTACCGCGTTCTCCGCGCGCGACCTCGAACCGTGGGAGTTCGACGTGCTCTCCGCGTTGCGTCGCGACGGCGCGCCGTATCAGCTCTCGCCCGGCCAACTGCTCACCCAGACCCTGGTGACCTCCGGGACGATGACCAATCGCATCGACCGCCTCGCCGCCAAGGGCCTGGTGTTGCGGCTGCCCGATCCCGACGATCGGCGCGGCGTGCTGGTCCGGCTGACCGACGACGGCCGCGATCGCGTCGACGCGGCGATGGCCGAGCTGCTCGACCAGGAGCGGGCCATCCTGGCCGGTCTCACGATCGAGCAACAGGCGGCCCTGGCCGGGCTTTTGCGTTCTCTCGTCGCGCCGTTCGACAACCACTCCTGAAACAAACCTCTTTGACCATTTCATGGCCTTGATTCACTCTTGGTGATCAAATGTGTCAAGGACCCGTTGTGTGTCGGGAACGGCTCCCTGTAGACAAGTCCCTGTTGGGAAGCGGACCGCAAGGGTTCGCCTCGGGGAACAGGAGCAGCGCATGACGTCCATCATTCGCCCGGTCGGCGGTACGCGTCGTGAGCGGCGTTCCGCGTCCGACCGGACCGACCGACCCACTCCCGCCGAACTCGCCGCACTGACCGGGCACGACTAGACCCGGTCGACCGGGGCTCGGGCCGGGGGCTCGGCTCGGGGTCGGACTCGGGGGTCCGGCCGGGGGGTCGGGCTCGGGGTCGGGCTCGGGGGGTCGGGCTCGGGGGCGGAGGAGTCGGGAGGGGCTTCGTCAGGGGGAGCGACTCCGCACACGATCCGCGAAGGCGTCTTGGGGAAGTAACGCCGGAGCGGGTCGGAACGCGGCTGTCGAGGAGTGACGCGCCGGGGGCGTGGGGGTGCGGGAAACAGCGGGAGACGTGGGGGGCAGCAGGGGAAGCGGGGCGGGGAACCGGGGAAGTGGGGCGGGGGAACCGGGGCGGGGACAACCGGGGCGGAAAAGTGGGAGGGAACAGGGCGGGGAAGCGGGCGGGGAAGCGCGCGCAGGGGGCGATTCGGGGAGAAAGGCAGCCGGGATCACGCACGACGGCGGGCCGGTGGATGACGATCCACCGGCCCGCCGTCGCTGTCGTCCGTACCTGCGGCGGAGGCGATGTCGACTACGCCTCCACTACATCTCCCAGGTCCCCGACTACGCCTCCGGCGTGAACGTCACCGGCAGCCGCTGCAACCCGCGCATGATCAGCCCACCCCGCCAGCGCAGTTCGTCCTTCGGCAACGCGAGCCGCACGTCCGGCAGCCGATCCAGCAGCGTGCCGATCGCGATCTGGCCCTCGAGCCGGGCCAGCGGCGCGCCGATGCAGTAGTGGATGCCGTGCCCGAACGCGAGGTGCTGGTTGTCCGCGCGTGCCGGATCGAGCAGATCGGGCTCGGCGAACCGGCGCGGGTCCCGGTCGGCCGCCGCGAGTACGACGAGCACCGGTTCACCCGCCGGGATGAGCGTCCCGCCGATCTCCACCTCGGTGGTGCTGAAGCGCCACGTGGCCACCTCGACCGGCCCGTCGTAGCGCAGCAGTTCCTCGACGGTGGGCGCGAGCAGCGCGGGGTCGGCCTGGACCGCGAGCCGCTCGGCGTCGTGCGTGAGCAGCGTCAGCAGGCCGTTGCCGATCAGGTTGACCGTGGTCTCGAAGCCGGCGAAGAGCAGGATGAAGGCCATCGCGGCGGCCTCGTCCTCGGTCAGGTGTTCGCCGTGGTCGCTCGCCCGGATCAGCCCCGAGATCAGGTCGTCGTCCGCGTCGGTGAGCGTCGCGCGCTTGCGGTGGATCAACTCGGCGAGGTACGTACGCATGTGCCGCACCGCCCGGGCCACCCCGCCGCGCGGCCCGGAGCCGTGCCGGATCATCATCCCGGCCCAGGTCCGGAAGTCCGCCTGATCCTCCTCGGGCACTCCGAGCAGGTCGCAGATCGCGTAGATCGGCAGCGGGAACGCGAAGTCGTGGATCAGGTCGGCCTCGCCGGTACGGGCGAAGTCGTCGAGCAGCCGGTCCGTCAGGGCCTGGATCCGGGGTCGGAACTCCTCGGCCCGACGCGGGGTGAACGCCTTGGACACCAGTCGGCGCAGCCGGGTGTGGTCCGGCGGGTCGAGGTTGAGCAGGTGCGCGCCGACGCCGGAGCGCTGTTCGCCGGGCACCCCGACCTTGCCCTGCTTCCAGGCCGCCTCCGAGCGTCGGGGGTCCTTGCTCAGGCGCTGGTCGGCGAGGGCCTGCTTGGCGTCCGCGTACCGGGTGACCAACCAGGCCTCGACCCCGCTGGGCAGCGTGGTGCGCCGCACGGGCGCGTACTCGCGCAGGTGCGCGTACGCCGGGTAGGGGTCGGCGATGAATTCCCGGGAGAACAACTCGGGTCCGGCCGGCACCGCGTGCGCCGGGCAGCCCGTGGGGTCGTCGGTCACGGCTGCGGGGTCCGCGCCGCGCGCAGGCCCTTGACGCCGAGCCAGCCGATCGCGTTGCCCGCCACGAACGAGACGATCGTCAGCGCCAGGTGGATCAGGAAGAACGCGGTCGCGCCGTCGTTCCAGGACCGGTCGTCCGCCCAGATGTTCTTGAGGAAGTTCGGCCACAGGATCCAACTCCAGATCCCGAACAACACCAGACAGGTGGAAACACCTCGGCCGATCCTCAACGTGAAGCACCCGTTCCTCGGTCAAAACCTCAGCAAATTTGTCCCGGTTCAGTATGCGGCGGCGCGGTCGACGAACCGCAGCCGGGGGCCGCCAGTACGCTCATCACATGTCTGATTGGTTCCGGGCTTCTCGCAAGCCGGCCGTGTTCTGTGCTGCCGCGCTCGTTTTCACGTTGGGTCTTGCCCCGGCCGCTCGGGCCGCCGGGAGCACCCCGGAACCACAACCGCCGTCACCGATGTCCGATCTCGGCGGCCCACGGCTGGCCCAGCCGGGCGTACAGAGCGATCTGCCGCCGGGCGCACCCCCGTTGCCCGCCGTCGAGGGCTGGGCGTGGGTGGTCGCGGACGCGGACAGCGGCAAGATCCTGGCGGCGAAGAATCCGCACTGGAAGCTGCCGCCGGCCAGCACGCTCAAGATGTTGTTCGCCGACACCGTGCTGCCCAAGATCGATCGGAACACCACCTACCAGGTGACGCCCGCCGACCTGCGCAACCTCGGCGAGGGCAGCAGCCTGGTCGGGATAAAGGAGAACGAGACCTACAAGGTCGAGGACCTGTGGCGCGGCGTGTTCCTGCGTTCGGGCAACGACGCGGTGCACGTGTTGTGCGCGATGAACGGCGGCGTGGCCGTGACGGTGCAGCAGATGAACGAGCGGGCCAGGCAACTCCGGGCGGGCGACACGAACGTGGTCTCGCCGGACGGCTACGACGCGCCCGGGCAGGTCTCCAGCGCGTACGACCTCGCGCTGTTCGCCCGCGAGGGGCTCAAGAACAACGACTTCCGCTCCTACGCGAGCACCAGGGTCGCCGACTTCCCGGGCGTGGCGGGGGCCAAGTTCCAGATCCAGAACACCAATACGATGCTCGGCCAGTATCCCGGCATGATCGGCGTCAAGAACGGCTTCACCACCAACGCCGGCAACACGTTCGTCGGCGGTGCGCAGCGCGACGGGAAGACCCTGCTGGTGAGCCTCATGCACGTCGAGGGCAAGGGCAAGACCTACGAGGACACCGGCAAGTTGCTCGACTGGGGCTTCGCCGCGCTGGCCCAGGCGAAGCCGATCGGCGCGCTGGTCGACCCGTTGTCGAGCCCGGGCGACAAGGGTGACAAGAAGGACAAGGACTCGAAGTCGACCGATGCCAAGTCGGGCGATGCCAAGACCACGCAGGCGGCGTCCTCGTCGGACGACGGCGGGTTCGCCTGGGGGCTGTGGGCGGGCATAGGGGTGCCGGCGGCACTCGTGCTGGGGGGCGGCGTGTTGTTCGCCCTTCGGCGGCGCGAGGGGGATTCGGGAGTTCGGTTCGAGGATTTGCCGTAGGTGGTGGTGGCCTGGGTCGGCCTCGAAGGCCTTCCCGGGCCGATAGTGCTCGGTCCGGGAGCAAAGGCGGCCTCGAACGCCTGGCGGGCCGGGCGGTGGGTTCAGGGGCGGTTTCGGGTGAAGCGCTCGAGCAGGATGCCGAGTGCGGCGGTGCCGGCGATCGCCAGGCCGTAGGCGCGGGCCGGGTGCGAGTGCTTCGCGCCGTAGCGGGACAGCTCCAACGGCGGTTCGGCCGCGGCCTTCCCGGCGGCGGCCTCGACGTTCTCCTCGGCCTCCGCGGCCTCTTGCGCGTTGGCCGTCCACGCCGCGCAGAACAGCAGCAGCCGGGTCACGAAGTAGATCCACAGGAGCAGCGCGACCGGCACCCCGAACGCGCCGTACGCGCTCTTGCCCGCGACGCCCGCGATGTACGAGGACATCAGCAGCTTCAGCAGTTCGAAGCCGATCGCGCCGATCAGCGCGCCCTTGAGCGCGACCGACCGGCCCATGGTCAGCCGGGGCATGCCGACCAGCAGATACAGGAACAGCACCACACTCGCGCCGACCGCGACCGCGAACGCGGCGATCTGGAGCAGGATCCGGCCCACCGGCTGGTGTTCGAGCCCGATCGAGTCGGAGACCTCCCGGATCACGATGGTCGCGAACGTGGACGCGCCCACCGACAGCGCGAGCGCCAGCCCCAGGCCGATCAGCACCCCCACGTCGGCGATCTTGCGCACGACCACGTTGCCGGGTTCCTCGTCCACGTCCCAGAGTGCCCGGATGGACGAGCGGGTCGCGTCCACCCACCCGGTCCCCGACACGAGCAGCACCGCGCCGCCGATCGCCCCGACCGCGCCGGCGTTGCGCACCAGCGCGTCCAGGTCGAGCTTGTCCGCGATGCCGGGGATCTGCTCGGAGATCTTGTTCTGCAGGCGCTGGACCTGGGAGGGGTCGAGCGCGGCGGCCACCACCGCCGCCGCCAGCGTGATCAGCGGGAACAGCGACAGGAACCCGTAGTAGGTCACCGCCGCGGCCAGCCGATTGCCCTGCCGGTCGCCGTAACGCGAATACGCCCGCCACGTGGGGCCGATGATCGGGATCCTGCCCAGCCGTTCCTTGATCGCCACGGCTGACTGCTGCCCAACCGACGCCCGGCCCACACGCGACTCCACTCTGTGACGTCCCGCGTGGCCGAGACGGCGTCACACGGGCAGGGGACCTGGCAACGATTGGCCGAACGCGAAGTCACGTTGCGGACGCCACACCCCGTCGGCGCCGTGCTCGTACAGGCTGAAGCCCCAGATCGGGAAGACCGCGTCGTAGTCGACGAGTTCCGCGAAGGCCAGGTCGAGCATATGGTCCGGCAGGTGGTGCGCGATGGTCACGTGCGGGTGGTACGGGAAGTGCAACTCGCGCTCCAGCGGCCCGGACCGCACCGCGGCCTCGATCCGCTCGCACTCCGGGATGCCGCGCGCGACCTGGACGAACACCACCGGCGAGGTGGGCCGGAAGGTACCGGTGCTGCGCAGGTGTATGTCGAACGGGGCCTCGCCGGCGGCGACCGCGCGTAGATGTTCCTCGACCTCGGCCATCGCCTCGTCGGCCACCTCGGTGGGCGGCAGGAGGGTCACGTGGGTCGGGATGGCGTTCGCCAGCGGATCTCCGAACCCGGCGCGGCGAGCCTGGAGCTCGCTGCCGTAGGGCTCGGGGATCGCGATCGATACCCCGATGGTGCGCTTCGCCATGTGTTGCGCCTCAGACTCCCATCCGGCCGGTCACCGGAGGCAGGAAGCCGACACGGTCGTAGGTTCTGGCCAGCGTCTCGGACGCCACCGCGCGGGCCTTCTCGGCACCTCGCGCGAGCAGCACGTCCAACTCGCCCGGGTCGTCCAGGTACGTGCGCACACGCTCCTGGAAGGGCGTCACGAACTCGACGAGCACCTCGGCCACCTCCTTCTTCAGGTCGCCGTAGCCCCTGCCCGCGAATCGCTCCTCCAACGCGGCGATCGAGGTGCCGGACAGCGCCGAGTGGATGGTGAGCAGGTTGGACACGCCCGGCTTGTCGGTCTCGTCGAAGCGCACCTCGGTGCCGGTGTCGGTGACCGCGCTGCGGATCTTCTTGGCGCTGACCTTGGCGTCGTCGAGCAGATTGACGATGCCCTTGGGCGCCGAGGCCGACTTGCTCATCTTGATCGTCGGGTCCTGGAGGTCGACGATCTTGGCTGTCTCCTTGACGATGAACGGCTTGGGGATGACATACGTCTCCCCGAAGGTCGTGTTGAAGCGCTGCGCGACGTCGCGGGTCAGCTCCAGGTGCTGGCGCTGGTCCTCGCCGACCGGGACCGCGTCCGCCTGGTAGAGCAGGATGTCCGCGACCTGGAGCACCGGGTAGGTGAACAGGCCGACCGTGGTGCGGTCGCTGCCCTGCTTCGCGGACTTGTCCTTGAACTGGGTCATCCGCGCGGCCTCGCCGAAGCCGGTCACGCAGTTCATGATCCAGGCGAGCTGCGCGTGCTCGGGCACGTGGCTCTGGACGAACAGGGTGCAGCGCTCGGCGTCGAGGCCGGCCGCGAGCAGTTGTGCGGCCGAGACCCGGGTGCGCTCGCGCAATTCCTTCGGGTCCTGCGGAACCGTGATCGCGTGCAGGTCGACCACACAGTAGAAGGCATCGTGGCTGTCCTGGAGCGGCACCCACTGCCGGATCGCACCCAGGTAGTTGCCCAGGTGGAACGAATCCGCGGTGGGCTGGATTCCGGACAGAACACGGGGACGCGTCGATGCCATGACGTCATTCTCTCAGGCGTGTGAGGCGGATCCGGTCAGGGGAGCCACGCGACCCCCGCGCCGGGCGCACAACAAAGCGCGCGAGCGCCCCGGGGAACACGCAACAATCGTGCGGGAGTGGACAACACAGGCGCCTTTACTCGCCCTTCGGGCGCGACCTAGGCTGTTCAGGGCCGATACAGAGGGTCGTCGACCGCACATCCACGGTGACGACCGGGTGCGGCTCTCGGCCTGCCGCCATGCACCGGCCTGCCGTCCAGCACGGCTACACCGACGGCACGGCACATCGACGTGGGTCGCGGAAATCCCGCGCGCCCGGGTGCCGCCGCCGTCCGCGAGAAGGGGATATCGCGTGCGCCTCACCTCGTGCTGCGGTCGATCGGGCCGCTCCGTCCTGCGGTCGGAGCGCATATCGCCCGGAGTCGAGCGGGGCCGGCTGCCCCGGCAGCGCCGCCGAGGGTTCGTCGCGCCGCGCGCCGCGGAGCCGCGGCACTACGTGATGTGCCCGCCGGTGTTCTTGGACACCCGCACGAGCGCGGCGGCGGTGCCGGGCGCGGAGGCGCTTCGCGGCTCGCGGGGGCCGGTGGTCTCGTCGGAGGCGACCGCGTCGGAGGCGACCGCGTCGGACGCGCGGGTGCCCGCGGGCGAGACCGGGTTCGCGGCGCGGACCACGACCGCGATGGGCCAGTGGGAGCGGTTGCGCGGGACGCTGATCGCGCTGGGGCACCGGGTCAGCCTGGTCGCGGGTCGGCCGGGATTGCCCGGCATGGTGTTCGCCGGGCGGGCCGCGACCGTGGTGGGCGGCCGGGTGCTGGGCGCGCGTCCGCGCTCGGCGGACCGCTCCGCCGAGACGCCGGCCTACCTGGAGTGGTTCGACCGGCACGGATTCGGGGCGGGTCTGGAACCGGTGTTCGCGCACGAGGGCGAGAGCGATTTGATCCCGGCCGGCCCGCGGCTGCTGGCCGCGGCGGGACCGCTCACGGAGCCGGCCGCGCATGCCGAGGCGCAGGCGTTCTTCGGCCTGCCGCTGCTCGCGCTCGAACTCGCCGACCCGCGCTTCACCCGGCTCGGCTCGGCGCTGACCGTGCTCGGCGAGCACACCGCGGCGTACTACCCGGGGGCGTTCACCGCGACCGCGCAGCGCCGACTGGCCCGGGTCTTCCCGGAACGCATCGAGGTCGACGAGGCGGACGCGCTCGCGCTCGGCCTGGACGCGGTCTCCGACGGGCGCAGTGTGGTGCTGGGCGACACGACACCGGCGCTGGCCGCCCGACTCGCGGGCCGGGGATTCCGTACGATCGAACTGGACATGTCGGCATTCGCGGCCCACGGGGCGAGCGTGCGCAGTTGCGTGCTGGAGTTGCGCGCCGGCCGTTGACCACGCGTGCCCGCGGGGTATCCCGTATGTGCCCGCCCGGGTATGTTTCGCACATCTTGCCGTTGTTGCGGGATTTCTTCGTCTTCGTACCGTCCTCCGTCGCCGTATCGATCTCCCCATCGTTCGCGTACCGATCTCCACCGTTGCGAAAGGACGTCATGAGCACGCAGCACTCGCCCGTCCCCACCTCCGAGAACAAGACCGGTGTCGGCCGCCCGGCCGGCCCCGGGGCCGAGAGCACTCGACTGATCGAGCTGGCCGAGGACTTCAGCGCGCACAACTACCACCCGCTGCCGATCGTGATCGCACAGGCGCACGGTGCGTGGATGACCGATGTCGAGGGGCGGCGCTACCTGGACATGCTGGCCGGGTATTCCGCGCTCAACTTCGGGCACGGCAACGCGCGTTTGATCGACGCGGCCAAGCGGCAGTTGGAGCGGGTCACGCTCACCAGCCGGGCGTTCCACAACGACCGGTTCGCGCCGTTCTGCGAGCAGCTCGCGCAGCTTGCCGGCATGGAGATGGTGCTGGTGATGAACACCGGCGCGGAGGCGGTCGAGACCGCGGTCAAGACCGCGCGCAAATGGGGCTACGAGGTCAAGGGCGTGCCGGACGGGCAGGCCAGGATCGTCGTCGCGGCCGGCAACTTCCACGGCCGCACCACCACGATCGTGAGCTTCTCCACGGACGAGGAGGCGCGCCGGCACTTCGGCCCGTACACCCCGGGCTTCGACGTGGTGCCCTACGGCGACACGGAGGCGCTGCGCGCGGCGATCACCGACGACACGGTGGCGGTGCTGATCGAGCCGATCCAGGGCGAGGCGGGTGTGCTGGTCCCGCCGCTCGGCTACCTGGCCGATGTGCGCCGGATCACCCGGGAGCGCGACGTGCTGTTCATCGCGGACGAGATCCAGTCCGGGCTCGGCCGCACCGGCCGCACGTTCGCGTGCGAGCACGAGGCCGTGGTGCCGGACATGTACGTCCTGGGCAAGGCGCTCGGCGGCGGCATCGTGCCGATCTCGGCCGTGGTGTCCTCGCGCGCGGTGCTCGGGGTCTTCGCGCCGGGCGAGCACGGATCGACCTTCGGCGGGAATCCACTGGCCTGCGCGGTGGGCCTGGAGGTGCTGGAGATCCTGCGCTCGGGCGAGTTCCAGCAGCGCTCCGCCGACCTCGGCGACCACCTGCACCGCGAACTCGGCGCGCTGCTCGGCCACTCGGTGATCGCCGTGCGCGGTCGCGGCCTGTGGGCCGGCGTCGACATCGACCCGGCCTTCGGCACCGCCCGCGAGATCTCCCAGGCCTTGATGGACCGCGGCGTCCTGGTCAAGGACACCCACGGCCAGACGATCCGGATCGCCCCGCCGTTGGTCATCTCCGAGGAGGACCTGGAGTGGTCCCTGGAGCAACTGAGGGCGGTGCTGGCCTAGCACGGCGCTCCGGGCGAGGACGGCTCCGGAGCGAGGGCGTCGGGGCCGCCGGCATGTCGGGTCGGCGGCGGATGGATCGGCCGAATCCGCCGTTCCGGCCCGACCGGAACGGTCGGTGACGGCCGTGAGGGGCCGGCCCGCCGGGCCGGCCCCTCACGGGTTCGTCGAGATCGTCCTCACGAGCTGCGGCGGCCGACCAGTCTCGGCTTCGGTTCGATGCCGGAGAGGCCGTTCCAGGCCAGGTTGACCAGGTGCGCGGCCACGTCCGCCTTCTTCGGGCGACGGACGTCGAGCCACCACTGGCCGGTCAGGGCGACCATGCCGACCAGCATCTGGGCGTACATCGGAGCGAGCTTCGGGTCGTAGCCGCGCGACTTGAACTCCAGCCCGAGCACGTCCTCGACCTGCGAGGCGATGTCGCTGATCAGCGACGCGAACGTGCCGGTGGACTGGGCCACCGGCGAGTCCCGGACCAGGATCCGGAAGCCGTCCGTGTTCTGGTCGATGTAGTCGAGGAGGGCGAAGGCGGCCTGCTCCAGCAGTTCCCTGGGGTGCCCGCCGGTCAGTGCGCTCGTCACCATGTCCAACAACGCGCTGGTCTCGCGGTCCACGACGACCGCGTACAGGCCTTCCTTGCCCCCGAAGTGTTCGTAGACCACCGGCTTCGAGACGCCCGCCTTGTGGGCGATCTCCTCGACACTCGTCGCGTCGTAGCCACGCTCCGCGAACAGTGTTCGACCGATGTCGATCAACTGCTCCCGTCGCTCTTTCCCGGTCATGCGCACACGACCGCCGCCGCGCGGTGCACTCCGCCTGCTGCTCTCGGTCACTGCCCCATCATGCCGCGCGGCGTGCCGCGACCCGTTCCCGGTCCGGCCAACGCACGTCCCAGACCCAGCCGAGCTTCTCCATCCAGCGGATCGCTCGGGCGCTGCTGTCGAGCTGGCCACGCAGTACGCCGTGCCGTGCGCTGGTCTGATCCGCGTGGTGCAGGTTGTGCCAGGACTCGCCCATCGAGGGGATCGCCAGCCACCACACGTTGCCCGAGCGGTCGCGCGATTTGAACGGGTGGTCGCCGACCGCGTGGCAGATCGAGTTGATCGACCAGGTCACGTGGTGCAGCAGCCCGACCCGGACCAGCCCGGCCCAGAAGAAGGCGGTCACCGCGCCCTGCCACGACCACGCCCACAGGCCGCCGACCAGCGCCGGAGCCCCCAGAGACACGGCGACCCAGAGCGGGAACTGGCGGGAGACGCGAATCATGTCGCGGTCCTTGAGCAGGTCGGGCGCGTACTTCTCCTGCGAGGTCTGCTCGACGTCGAACAGCCACCCCATGTGCGCCCACCACAGGCCCTTGGCCAGCGCGCCGACGCTGGTGCCGTAGCGCCACGGCGAGTGCGGGTCGCCCTCCTTGTCGGAGAACTTGTGGTGCTTGCGGTGGTCGGCGACCCACCGCACCAGCGGACCCTGCACGGCCATGTTGCCCGCGATCGCGAGCGCGATCCGGACCGGGCGCTTGGCCTTGAACGACCCGTGGGTGAAGTAGCGATGGAACCCGATCGTGATCCCGTGGCCGGTGATGGCGTACATCACCACGCCGATCACCACGTCGTGCCAGGACAGCCCCCAACCCCATGCCGCCGGCACCGCTGCCACCAACGCGAGGAACGGGATGCCGATGAAGAGCGCCAGTGCGATCTGTTCGGCGAAGTGCTTGCGCTCGCCGCCGAGCGTGCCGCGCGGGGCCGCGTCGTCGGCGGGCTTCCGTTCGGCTTCGAGCACGCTGGTGCCGGGGGAAGGGGTCATAGGGATTCCCTCAGGTCGGGGACAGGCGATGCTACGGCGACGTAACCTACGGGGCCGTAAGTTCCGCCAGTATGGCAGGTCATGAGCGGAAAGTGAGGTGTCCGCACGGCCTTCGATTTTTCCGGGCACCTTGGTCAAAACCCTTGTGTCGGACGGCTTCCCGGCCTGGCCGGGAGCATGCGTGAGGCGTCCGGCGGGCTTTTCGGGACCGCCGCGCGGCCGGCTTCCGCGATGTTCGATGGGGTCGGCGGGGGGTTATTCGCGCACGAAGCGTCGAGGGGCCGGCATAGTAGGTGCCGTGAAAACGGGATGAGCCCGCCTGCCAAGCGGAATGCCCGATTCATTCCGCTATGGTGTAACTCGGCAGCACACGGGGTTTTGGTCCCCATGGTCCAGGTTCAAATCCTGGTAGCGGAGCCTTTCGGCAGTGCCGACCGCAGCGGCGCGTGGAGCCTTCTCCCGACGGCGCTATCCTCGTAGGGCCCGGTTTGTTCGGCTCGGCTTCGTCGTGCCGTCATTTCGTTTCTCCGGAGTCGGCCTCCGGAGTCGTCGGGCATCCCCCGCCAGCGATGCCGAGGAGCCTTGCTCTGTGAGCCCCATCCGCCCGGCTGCCGTCGTCGTACTCGCTGCGGGTGAGGGCACCCGCATGCGCTCCAAGACCACACCGAAGGTGTTGCACGCCCTGGCCGGTAGGGCCATGGTCGGGCACGTGGTCGAGGCCGCGCGACGGCTGGATCCCGAAGACCTGATCGTCGTCGTCGGCCACGGTCGCGACCAGGTCGCGAGCTATCTGTCCGAGCTGGACCCGACCGCCCGGGTGGTGGTCCAGGAACAGCAGAACGGCACCGGCCACGCCGTGCGCGTCGCCCTGGACGGGTTCGCCGAGTCCGGCCGGGTGCCGGACGGAGTGGTCCTGGTCACGTGCGGGGACACCCCGCTGCTCACCTCGGACAGCCTGGCCGCGCTGGTCCACACGCACGAGAGCGAGGGCAACGCGGTCACCGTGCTCTCCGCCGTCGTGCCGGACCCGGCGGGCTACGGCCGGATCGTCCGGGAGAACACGCCCGACGGGCGCGGCGCCGTCACCGCGATCGTCGAGCACAAGGACGCCTCCGCCGCCCAGCGCGCGATCACCGAGATCAACTCCGGCGTGTACGCGTTCGACGGCAAGCTGCTGCGCGAGGCGCTCGGCCGGATCACCCCGCACAACAGCCAGGGCGAGGAGTACCTCACCGACACCCTGCACGTGCTGCGCGAGGCCGGACACCGGGTGGGCGCCGCGGCCGCCGTGGACCACCGGGAGATCCTGGGCGTCAACGACCGGGTGCAGCTCGCCGAGGCACGGCGGGTGTTCAACGACCGCCTGCTCGACGCCGCGATGCGCTCCGGCGTGACCGTGATCGACCCCGCGACCACGTGGGTCGACGTGGACGTCACCTTCGAGCCGGACGCCGTGATCCACCCCAACACCCAGCTCCACGGCACCACCAGCGTCGCCGCCGGGGCCGTGGTGGGCCCCAACTGCACGCTGCGCGACACCGTCGTCGGCGAGCGGGCCCACGTGTACAACGCCACCACCGAGGGCGCCGAGATCGGCCCCGAGGCGACCGTGGGTCCGTACACCTACCTGCGGCCGGGCACCCGGCTCGCGGGCGGGGCCAAGGCCGGCGGTTTCGTCGAGATGAAGAACGCCGTGGTGGGCGAGGGATCCAAGGTGCCGCATCTGACCTACGTCGGGGATGCGACCATCGGAGTGGGTACCAACATCGGTGCGGCCACGATCTTCGTGAACTACGACGGAGTGAACAAACACCACACGGTGGTCGGGGACCACGTGCGAGTGGGCAGCGACACCATGCTGGTCGCCCCGATCGAGATCGGCGACGGTGCCTACACGGCCGCCGGATCGGTGATCACAGAAGATGTCCCGCCCGGTGTGATGGCGGTGGCGCGGGGGCGCCAGCGCAACATCGACGGGTGGGTCGCACGCAAACGCGCGGGAACGGCCTCGGCGCAGGCCGCCGAACGCGCGCTCGCGTCGAGCCAGGGCGACGCGGGTGACGTGCACACAACGGCCGGGCCGAACGACGGTTCTGCCGAGGCGAATGGCAAGGAGACGGTGCTGTGAGCGGGATCAAGGTGACGCCTGAGCGCAAGCTCATGCTCTTCACGGGCAGGGCCCACCCCGAACTTGCGAAGGAGGTGGCCTCGGAGCTCGGTGCGGATCTCGTTCCCACCAAGGCCTTCGAGTTCGCCAACGGGGAGATCTACGTACGTTTCGAGGATTCCGTACGAGGTGCCGACGCGTTCGTGATCCAGAGCCACACGGCTCCGATCAACACGTGGATCATGGAACAGCTCATCATGATCGATGCGCTCAAGCGGGCCTCCGCCAAGCGCATCACGGTGATCGTGCCGTTCTACGGCTACGCCCGACAGGACAAGAAGCACCGCGGTCGCGAGCCGATCTCGGCCCGACTGATGGCGGACCTGTTCAAGACCGCCGGCGCCGACCGGCTGATGGCCGTGGACCTGCACACCTCGCAGATCCAGGGCTTCTTCGACGGTCCGGTGGACCACCTGTTCGCGCTGCCGCTGCTGGCCGACCACGTCGGCAAGCGGGTGGACCGCGAGCGGCTCACGGTGGTCTCCCCGGACGCCGGCCGCGTGCGGGTGGCCGACCAGTGGACGGACCGCCTCGGAGCGCCGCTGGCGATCATCCACAAGCGTCGCGACCCCAACATCGCCAACGAGGTCACCGTGCACGAGGTGGTCGGTGACGTCGCCGGCCGTACGTGTGTGCTGGTCGACGACATGATCGACACCGGTGGCACGATCTGCGCCGCCGCCGACGCGCTGTACGAGAACGGCGCCGCCGACGTGATCGTGGCCGCCACCCACGCGGTGCTCTCCGGCCCCGCCGTGGACCGGCTGAAGAACTCGCGGATCAGCGAGGTCATCGTGACCAATTCGCTGCCGATCGAGGAGGAGCGTCAGTTCGACAAGCTGACCGTCCTGTCGATCGCGCCGATGGTCGGCCGGGCGATCCGCGAGGTCTTCGAGGACGGCTCGGTCACCAGCCTCTTCGAGGGCCACAGCTGACCCACGGCACCGTCGACGACGGCCCCCGAAGGGGTCGTCGAGCCGTAACTCACATACGCCGCCCGGTCGTTCGGCCGGGCGGCGTACGTGTGCCCATCTGCTTTTCGAGGTATCTTGCGTCGAATGGGGGGCGCACCATCACTCGATCGAGTGGCGCTCCCCGCGACCCGATTTCGGGGTGACCGAGAAGAGCGGGTAGGCTAACGGGGTTGCCCGGCGAGGGATGCGCGCTACTTGCTCCGTGATCGACGCGGTAGTTGTGTGTCGTGTACTCCTCCAAGGCTTTTGCAGGGGACCCGGTGCCACTCGGGCACCTACGAACCGACTCCGGCCATCACCGTCCGCAGTCGATCCGCACCATGGGGACCCCGCCCCGCCATCCGCCACCGCGTCGTTCGAGGAGTACCCGTCGTGTCCGAGGTCCGTATCGTCGCCGAGCCGCGTTCCGAGTTCGGCAAGGGTGCCGCCCGTCGCGCCCGTCGCGCGGGTAAGGTGCCGGCCGTCCTCTACGGTCACGGCTCCGCTCCGCTCCACCTTGCGCTTCCGGGCCACGAGCTCATGCTCGCGCTCAAGACCCCCAACGTCCTGTTCTCGCTGGACATCGACGGCAAGGCGCAGCTCGCCCTGCCCAAGGACGTCCAGCGTCACCCGATCAAGCGGCACCTCGAGCACGTCGACCTGCTGATCGTCCAAAAGGGCGAGACGGTCACCGTCGAGGTTCCGGTCAGCACCGTCGGCGAGATCGCCCCGGGCGGTCTGCTCGAGACCGTCGTTCCGGCGCTCCCCGTCGAGGCCGACGCCACCGCCCTCCCCGGCACCATCGAGATCGACGTGACCGGCCTTCAGCCGGGCGCCTCGGTGCACGCCAAGGACATCAAGCTGCCGAAGGGCACCGCGCTGGCGGGCGACCCCGAGGCGGTCATCCTGCACATCCTCACCCCGTCGGCTCCGGAGCCGACCGCCGAGGAAGCCGCGGCGGACGAGGCCTGATCCGGTCCGTTGTCGTAGGACGAACGCGGGGACAACAGCATCATGAGTGAGTCGCAGGCCCACGCCGGCACGGAGAACAGTCCGTGGTTGGTCGTGGGCCTCGGCAATCCCGGGCCCGAGTACGCCGGGAATCGCCACAACGTCGGGTTCATGGTCGTCGATCTGCTCGCCGAGCGGGATCGGTCGAAGTTCAAGGCGCACAAGTCGCGCGCGCAGGTGGTGGAGACCCGGATCGGCCCGCACCGGGTGGTGCTGGCCAAGCCGATGTCGTTCATGAACCTGTCCGGCGGTCCGGTGACCGCGCTGCGCGACTTCTACAAGATCCCGGTCGCGAACATCATCGCGGTCCACGACGAGTTGGACGTCGACTTCGGCGTGCTGCGGCTCAAGCGCGGTGGCGGCGACAACGGGCACAACGGCCTGAAGTCGATCACCAAGTCGCTCGGACCCGACTACCTGCGGGTGCGGTTCGGCATCGGTCGTCCGCCCGGGCGGATGGACGTGGCCGCGTTCGTGCTCAAGGACTTCTCCGCGACCGAGCGCAAGGAACTCGCGTTCGAGGTGGACCGCGCGGCCGACGCGTGCGAGGCGCTGGTACGCGAGGGCCTGGAGCGCGCGCAGAATCAGTTCAACACCTGACCCGACGGGTCGCGACGTGTACGAGGGCGGGTTTCCCACGGGGACCCGCCCTCGGGCGTACGGGGCCGGCTACCAGCGTCCGTCGTCGCGGATGCGCACCGGGGCGTGGCCCAGCACCAGCGCGCTGATCGCGGCGTCCATCGACGAGCCGATGAACCACTCGCCGGTGTGGTCCAGGCCGAACACCCGACCGCTCGGGTCGATCGCCAGGTAGCCGCTGCCGCCGTCCTCGTCGCCGAGCGGGGCCAACGGGGTGCCCAGCGCGCGGCCCACGTCGGTGAGTGTGCGCGGCAGGTGCAGGCCCCGGGTGGGGTCGATGGTGAACGGCCGGCGCAGCACGTCCTTGCCCGCGCCGCCGATGGCGAAGTGCAGTGTGCCGAACTCGGCCCAGGCCACCAGCGCCGCCGGGAACACGCTGTGCCGGTGCCCGTCGGGCGACTCGTGGTCGCTGATCTGCCGGGCCCACGCCTCGGCCTGGGTCAGCCGGCGCCGACCCACGGTCCAGCCGGCCCGCTTGAGCTCGTGCACCACGTCGGAGGAGAAGCGCGACGACACGTCAGCCGCTTTCCGTCGAGGCGACGCCGAAGTGCTCGAGCATCGCCGCGCACGACCGACACGGCGGTTGATACGTGTCGTGCTGCGGGTCGCCGTCCTCGCGGATCCGCCGCAGGGTCATCTTGGCCCCCTTGAGCGAGCGCCGCGCCTCCTGCACGGTGAACGGCCGCCGGGCCGCCCGCTTGGTGCGCGCCGCCTCGGCCTCGAAGAGCTGCTCGGACACCAGCTCGACCTCGGGGCAGCGGCCCCGCCAGCGCTCGCGCGACTCGACCGGGAGCGCCGCCAGGAAGTCCCGGACCAGCGGATGCGCCGTCGGCACGGTGTCGCCCTTGGCGCCGGCCCGGGTGTGGATGCGCTTGCCGACGAACAGCGCGGCCGCCACGGCCGGGAGGATGCTCTCGCGGGTCCCTCGCGGGCCGCCGCTCTCGCGCGGCTCGGGATCCGCCGGCTCCAGGTCCGGATCCACTTCCGCCGTACGTTCCTTCGCCAGTGTCGTCGTCGGAGTACCCGCGGCCACGTGGCGTTCCCTTCTCGTTCATGTGCTGCTTCGGTCGGCGCTGCTTGTGTCGAGGTCTCGATCATGCCGGCGCCGGGGTCGGTGACTGTGCGTGCAACAGCGTGCCAAACGTCTCGGTGACCCGTGCAACCGGGACTCCCGCAAGGATCTTCGCAGTTCGGTCCGACCCGCGGATTTCCCGGTTGACCCCCGGCGGAGCGAAACGGGCGCTAGCTTCGTTCGGGTGGGGGTGCCGTGCGGCGGCTGGGCCCGTGCGGCCGGGGGGAGCAGGGGAGTTGACGTTCCGTCATGTCGAATTCCGGGTCTGGGCGCGCCATCGGGCTCGCCGTCATAGGGGCCGGCTACTGGGGGCCCAATCTGGTGCGCAACGCGCAGGCCACGCCGGCCCTGCGGGTGGAGTGGTTGTGCGACCTCGACGAGGCCCGAGCCCGCGCGGTCCTGGGTGAGTACAGCACGGTTCGAGTGAGCACGTCGTACCAGGACGTGCTGGCCGACCCGCGTGTGCGGGCCGTCGCGATCGCGACGCCCGCCGGGACCCACTTCGACCTGGTCGCGGCGGCCCTGGAGGCGGGCAAGCACGTCCTGGTCGAGAAGCCGATCACATCCGAGCACGCGGACGCGGTCAAGCTGGTCGAACTGGCCGAGCGCAACGGGCTGACGCTGATGTGCGACCACACGTTCTGCTACATGCCGGTGGTCCGGCACATCCGCGCACTGATCCACGGCGGCGATCTGGGCGACATCCGCTTCATCGACTCGGTGCGGATCAACCTGGGCCTGGTCCAGCCGGACGTGGACGTGCTGTGGGATCTGGCGCCGCACGACCTGTCGATCCTGGACTTCATCCTGCCGCCCGGCGTAGTGCCGGTGTCGGTGTCCGCGCACGGCGCGGACCCGCTGGGCACCGGCCGGGCCTGTCTGGCCTACCTGGTGGTACGGCTGAACACCGGCGCCATCGCGCACATCCATGTGAACTGGCTCTCGCCGACCAAGGTGCGCACCACCATCATCGGCGGCTCGCTGCGCACCCTGGTGTGGGACGACACCAATCCCACCGCCCGCCTCCAGGTGCACGACAAGGGCATCGATCTCGCCGAGGACGTCGCGCTCAGCCCGGAGGCCCGGCGGGAGAAGCAGATCTCCTACCGGGTGGGCGACGTGGTCTCGCCCGCGCTGCCGGAGCGGGAGGCGCTGCGCGCGGTGATGGCCGAGTTCGCCGAGGCGATCGGCACGTCCCGGCCCGCGCTCACCGACGGCCGCGCGGGTCTGCGCGTCCTGGAATTGCTGGAGGCCGCCACGCGCAGCCTGGAACTGGGCGGCGCCACCGTCGCGCTGGGAGAACTTCGATGAGTGTCGAGATCGCCGGTTCGCGCTGTGTGGTCACCGGTGGGGCCGGGACCATCGGATCCACCATCGTGGACCACCTGTTGGCCGCGGGCGCGGCGAAGGTGGTCGTGCTGGACAACCTGACCCGGGGGCACCGGGGCAACCTGGCCCGGGCGCTCGCCGACGAGCGTGTCGACATGGTCGAGGGCGACATCCGCGATCGGCCGCTGCTCGCCCGCCTGATGCCGGGCACCGACGTGGTGTTCCATCTCGCCGCGATCCGGATCACCCAGTGCGTGGAGGAACCCCGGCTCGCGCTGGAGGTGTTGGTGGACGGCACCTACGACGTCATGGAGGCGGCGGTGGCCGCCGACGTGCGCAAGGTGGTCACCTCCTCCTCCGCGTCGGTCTACGGCCTCGCCGAGGAGTTCCCGACCACCGAGCGGCACCACCCGTACGACAACGACACGCTCTACGGCGCGGCGAAGCTGTTCAACGAGGGCCTGCTGCGCAGCTTCCGGGCGATGTACGGCCTGGACTACGTCGCGTTGCGCTACTTCAACGTCTACGGTCCGCGGATGGACGTGCACGGTCTGTACACCGAGGTGCTGATCCGCTGGATGGAGCGGATCGGCAAGGGGGAACCCCCGTTGATCTTCGGCGACGGCTTGCAGACCATGGACTTCGTGTACACCGAGGACATCGCGCGCGCCAACCTCCTCGCCGCGCGCGCCGATGCGAGCGGTGAGGTGTTCAACATCGCCTCCGGGAGCGAGACTTCGCTGCGCGGACTGGCGGAGCGGCTGCTGGTGGTGATGGGCGCGGACGGGCTCGGGATCGAGTACGGCCCGGCCCGGGCGAGCGGCGGGGTGACCCGACGCCTGGCCGATACCACCAAGGCGGCACGGGAGTTGGGCTTCACCGCCGAGGTGGACATCGACGAGGGGCTGCGCCGACTGGTGGCGTGGTGGCGGGACGCGGTCTGATCCGGCCGGGGCGCCGAGGGGGTTCGGTGCGTACCGGGTGCGGGCGGGCGCGGCTGGGACATGGGTTGGCAGGGCGGACCGGGCTGGGGGAACAGGCACGATGAGCATGGAACGAATTCCGGTGATGCGCCCCTGGATGGGCGAGGAGGAGGCCGCCGCGGCGGCCGACGCGGTGCGCTCGGGGTGGGTGGCCCAGGGGCCCCGGGTGGCCGCCTTCGAGCAGGCCTTCGCGGACTACGTCGAGGTGCCCGCGGCGATCGCGGTCTCCTCGTGCACCACCGCGCTGCACCTGGCGTTGATCAACGCCGGGGTGGGGCCGGGAGACGAGGTCGTGGTGCCCTCGTTGTCGTTCGTGGCGACCGCGAACGCGGTGCGCTACGTCGGCGCGCGACCGGTGTTCGCCGATGTCGATCTCGCCACCGGGAACCTGACCCCGGAGACGATCGAGACGGTGCTCACCGCCGCGACGCGCGCGGTGATCCTGGTCGACCAGGGCGGCATCCCCGCCGACCTGGACGGCGTGCGGGCACTGGTGGACGGCCGGGGCGTCGTGGTGGTGGAGGACGCCGCGTGCGCGGCGGGCTCGACCTACAAGGGCCGCCCGGTGGGCGCGGGCGCGATGTCCGCGACCTTCTCGTTCCACCCGCGCAAGCTGCTGACCACCGGTGAGGGCGGCATGCTCACGCTCGCGCGCGAGGGCGCGGCGCCTCGGCTGCGCCGGTTGCGCGAGCACGGGATGAGTGTGAGCGCGGCCGACCGGGACGCGGCGGACCGCGCGGGCGGGGCGCCCGTGGTGGAGAGCTACGACGAACTGGGCTTCAACTACCGGATGACCGACATCCAGGCGGCGGTCGGCCTGGTGCAGCTCGGCCGGTTGCCGGCGATGGTTGCCCGACGCCGCGAACTGGCGGCTCGCTACCGCGAGTTGCTCGCCGACGTGGCGGGCCTGGAGACGGCGGCGGATCCGGCGTACGGACTGACCAACTACCAGGCGTTCTGGGTACTGCTGCCCGAGGACTTCCCGGTGTCGCGCGACGACCTGCTCGGCGAGCTCGCCCGGGCCGGGATCTCGGCGCGTCGGGGGATCATGGCCGCGCACCTGGAGCCGGCGTACGCGGACGTCGAGCACGTGCCGCTGCCGGCCACCGAGCGGCTGACCCGGGACTCGCTGATCCTGCCGCTGTTCCACGAGTTGACCCAGGCACAGCAGGACCGGGTGGTCGCCGCGGTGCGGGCCGCGGCCGGTGTCCGGGCGGCGGTCTAGTGGCCTTTCGCGACCTGCTCCTGGTCGGAGCGGGGGGATTCGCCCGCGAGGTCGCCGCGGCGCTCCCGGAGTTCCGTGCGCCGCGCGGTAGTTCGGGATGGCGGTTGCTCGGCTTCCTGGACGATGATCCGGCCCGGTGGGACACCGAGGTGGACGGCTTCGCGGTGCTCGGCGGCGCCGACGCGGTGCACAAGTGGCCGGACGCCCTGGTGGTGGTGTGCGTCGGGAGTCCGACGAACTGGTGGAGCCGGTCCCGGGTGGTGGCCCGGCTGGCGCTGCCCCAAAGTCGCTGGGCCACGCTCGTGCACGTGAGCGCGGTGGTCCCGCGCACGTGCGAGGTGGGGCCGGGCGCGGTGTTGATGGCGCAGACGGTGTTGACCACCTCGGTCCGGGTGGGCGCGCACGCGCACGCCATGCCGCAGGTGGTGCTGACCCACGACGACGACGTGCGCGAGTTCGCCACGCTGGCCTCGGGGGTTCGGCTCGCGGGTGGGGTGAGGGTGGAACAAGAGGCGTACCTGGGGGCCGGTGCGCTGGTGCGCGAGCACCGCGTGATCGGCGCCCGGTCGCTGGTGGGGATGGGCTCGGTCGTGACGCGGGACGTGCCGCCGGCCGAGGTGTGGGCGGGGGTGCCGGCCCGCCGACTGCGGTCGGCGCCGATTCCCGCCGCCAAACCGCAACGACGAGGGGGAGACGCGGATGAGTGCTGACCTGGACCGGATTCCGCTGGTGGACCTGGCGGCGGCGCACGCCGAGGTGGCCGCCGAGGTCGAGGCCGGCATCGCCCGGGTGCTGGCCACGTGCGCGTTCGTGGGCGGTCCCGACGTGGCGGGCTTCGAGGCCGAGTACGCCGAGTTCTCCGGCGTCGCGCACTGCGTGGGGGTGGCCAACGGCACCGACGCGGTGGAGTTGGCGCTGCGGGTGCTGGGCGTCGGCGCGGGCGCGGGCGTGGTGATGCCGGCGAACACGTTCGTGGCGACCGCCGAGGCGGCCGTTCGCGCGGGCGCGCGGCCGGTGTTCGCCGACGTGGACGACGAGTACCTGCTGCTGGACCCGCAGCGGGCCGCCGAGGCGCTGGGCGGCCCGGTCGAGGCCCGTGCGCTGGTCCCGGTGCACCTGAACGGGCAACTGGCCCCGATGGGCGCGCTGCGGGCGCTGGCGGACGCGCGCGGGCTGGCCCTGGTGGAGGACGCCGCGCAGTGCCAGGGCGCGACCCAGGACGGTCGCGGGCCCGGCGCGTGGGGGCCGGACGCGATCGCGGCGACCAGCTTCTACCCGGGCAAGAACCTGGGCGCGTACGGCGACGGCGGCGCGGTGGTGACGAACAGCGAGGCGTACGCGCTCGCGCTGCGCGAGATGCGCGACCACGGCTCGTCGCGCAAGTACGTGCACGCGCGCCTGGGCTTCAACTCGCGCCTGGACACCGTCCAGGCCGCAGTGCTGCGGGCCAAGCTGGGCCGGCTGGCGCAGTGGAACGTGCGGCGGCGGGCGGTCGCGGCCCGCTACGACGCGCTGCTGGCCGGGATCGAGGGGGTACGGGTGCCGCGGACCGCGCCCGGCAACGAGCACGTGTGGCACCTGTACGCGGTCCGGGTGCCCGAGCGGGACAAGGTGCTCGCGCTGCTGAACGAGGCGGGAGTGGGCGCCGGCGTGCACTACCCGGTGCCGGTGCACCTGCAACCCGCGTTCGCCGAACTGGGTTACGCGCGCGGCGACTTCCCGGTCGCCGAGCGGGCCGCCGAGCAGATCCTGACGTTGCCGCTGTACCCGCAGCTCACCGTTGCTCGGCAGGAGCGCGTCGTGGAGGTGCTCGCGGGAGCGCTGAGCCGGCTGTGAGGCCCGGGTCCGACGAACAGCCGGCGGGTGCGCCCGCGCCCGGTGCGATCCGTTATCTCGGCCACGCGGGCTTCACGGTCGCGCACGCGGGCGTCTCGCTGCTGATCGACCCGTGGTTCCATCCGGCTTTCCTCGGCGCGTGGTTCCCGTTCCCGGACAACCGCGAGCTGCTGCCCGGGGTGCTCGCCGGCGGGCACGACCTGCTCTACCTCTCGCACCTGCACGAGGACCACTTCGACGAGCGGGTGCTGGACCGGCTCGATCGCGGCATCACCGTGGTGCTGCCCGGGTACCGGTCCAAGTCGATGGTCAGGCGGATGAGCGCGCTGGGCTTTCACGAGCAGGTGGTGCTCGGCCACCGGGAGTCGTTCACGCCCGCGCCCGGGCTGACCTTGACCATGTTGCTGGACACCAGCCACAAGGAGGACAGCGGCCTGCTCGTGGATCTGGGCGGCTACCGCTTCCTGGACCTCAACGACTGCAACACCCCGCTGGGCGAACTCCCGGGCGACATCGACTTGTTGTCCGCGCAGTACTCCGGTGCGATGTGGTATCCGAACGCGTACGCGTATCCGGAGGAGACCCAGCGCAAGAAGACCGCCGAGGTGCGTTCGGACCTGTTCGACACGCTGGTGCGCAAGGTCCGGCTGACCGGCGCGCGCGCCTACCTGCCCTCGGCCGGCCCGCCGGTGTTCCTGGATCCCGAACTGGCCCGGTACAACGACCGGGACGAGACCATCTTCCCGTTGTGGGACGCGTTCGCCGACGACTTCGCGGCGGCCTGTCCGAGCGTGCGGGTGGTCGAGGCCGCGCCGGGCGACGACCTGTGCGCGCCGACCGGCCCGATGGCCCACTGGCGTACCGACGCGTACCTGAGCGCGTACCGGGACCGCCGCGAGGCCGAGTGGCGGGCGTACGGGGAGCACGCCTTCGAGCCGGTCACGGCGACCGAACTGGACGCCTATCTGGCCCGGTTGCAGAGCTGGAACAAGCGCTTCCTGGGCGACTGGCGCAAGGACGTTCGGCTGACCTCGGACGGTGGTTCGTGGTCGGTGCGGCTGGGTCGGATCGCGGGCGACATCGTGTTCGAGGAGGAACCGGTCGACCCCGCGTACACGATCGAGGTTCCGCAGCGGGCGCTGCGCGCGATCGTGGACGGCGCGGTCGGGTGGGAGGAGGCGCTGCTGTCGATGCGCCTGGGTCTGGCCCGCGACCCGGACGTGTTCGACCTGACCCTGATGAGCCTGCTGCGCTACGGCGAGCACCCGGCGCAGACCATGCAGATGGTCCGCGAGCGCGAATCGGCCGCGCACGGCGAGTCGATCGAGCGGTGCGGGGTGCGGATGCAGCGCTTTTGCCCGCACGCCGGCGAGGACCTGTCACACGCGGACATCGAGGCCGGCGTGCTGGAGTGCCCGCGGCACCACTGGAAGTGGCGCCTGGACACGGGGGAGTGCGTGTCGGGCGGCACGGTGCCGCTGCGGGTCGAGCCGACCGATCCGGATGTCCCGAGTCGGTGACATTCGCCGCCGATCGCTCAAGACACGCGTTCGACCCGAACGGGTTGACATAACGTCTCGCGCTTATCGGCAGTCGACCGGCTCGTCTTGTGTGCCGTCACCCCTGAGAGGGAGCCCGTGCAACTCGTTCGCCCTATTTGTCATAAAAGATAATTGATCGCGGTATTGCATCCTTTGTATGTCGATAGCGACGCGTTAGGCATTCAAAAGGAAAACGTTTTTCTCCGGAACGTCCTGGTTTTGTCACGAGCGTGTCATGGCGTGTCGAGTGTCGGTCGCGCGGCGGTCACAAGTGCTGCGGTGTGGCCGTCCAAGTCATTCGCGTCCCCCGGTCGGGACGGGAGTGGCGCCCGTGATGTCTGGGAGGTTGTCCATGAGCACCTGGGGATGGGTCTGCCAGGAGAACGGTTGTCCGTCGAAGTCCGACGGCGCCCGTCAGCGGTACCGGTCGAAGGACGCGGCGCAGGTGGCGGCCAAAGCGCACACCAAGGCCACCGGGCACAAGACGAAGATCGTCGAGTACAGGTAGTCGACGAGCCCCGCCCGCCCGGACGTGGGTGAGGACGCGAGCGGGAACAGGCCGGAGCGGCGTACGGTGGTCGACACCCACGACCACCGTACGCCGGCCGGAACGGCCTTACAGGACCTCGATGTTGGGCCCCGCGCCGAGTACCCGTCGGCAGTCGAGCACATAGTCGGCGGCGCGCAGCAGATCCAGGTCGACGTCGTCGTGATCGACGAGCAGGACGACCGCGTCCGCGGCGGCCACCGTCTCCGCGGTCAACTCCACTCGCCGCAACCGGGCGTCCACGACCTGGGCGAGGTCCACGTGCGGATCGGCGGCGGTGACCTCCGCGCCCAGGCTCAGCAACAGCCGGGCCACGTGCGCGGACGGCGACTCCCGGGCGTCGCCGGTGTTCTTCTTGTACGCGAGTCCCACCAGCAGCACCCGCGAGCCGTTGACCGACCGGCGCCGGGTGTTGAACGCGGCGGTGAGCCGGCGGATCACGTAGTCCGGCATGTGGTTGTTGACGTCGTTGGCCAACTCCACGAAGCGAAAGCTTTGACCGAGCGCGCGCTGCACCCGCCAGGACAGGTACGACGGGTCGATCGGCAGGCAGTGCCCGCCGACGCCCGGCCCCGGGGTGAAGCGCAGGAACCCGAACGGCTTGGTCGAGCAGGCGTCGATCGCCTCCCACACGTCGATGCCCAGATCGTGGGCGAACATCGCGACCTCGTTCACCAGCGCGATGTTCACGTGCCGGAAGGTGTTCTCGATCAGCTTGACCAGCTCGGCCTCCTTGGGCGAGGAGACCGGCACGACCCGGTCGATCAGCGACCCGTAGAAGTCCCGCACGACCGCGAGCGAGGCGGCGTCCACCCCGGAGACCACCTTCGGGGTGTTCACCAGGTTCCAGGTCGGGTTGCCCGGGTCGATCCGCTCCGGGCTGTAGCCCAGGTGGAAGTCCCGGCCCGCGGTCAGGCCGGAGCCCTCCTCCAGGATCGGGCCGACCAACTCCTCGGTGGTGCCCGGGTACGTGGTCGACTCGAGCACCACGCAGGCGCCGGGACGCAGGTAGCGGGCCAGCGTGCGCGCGCACTCCTCGATGTAGCTCAGGTCCGGGACGCCCTCGCGCAGCGGCGTGGGCACGGTGATCACCGCGATGTCGTAGCCGCCCAGATCACGCGGCTCGGCGGTGGCCCGATAGCTGCCCGCGTCCAGGATCGCCCGCACGTGCGCGGACGGGATGTCCTCGACGTAGGACTCGCCCGCCGCCAGGCGCTTGACCCGCCCCTCGTCGACGTCGTAGCCGACCACCTCGTGGCCCACCTGTGCGGCCCGAACCGCCAGCGGCAGCCCCACATACCCCTGACCGGCGATGACAACACGCATCCGAGAATCCCCCTCCTCGCGCAACCGCCCACCCCCGAGCGGCTGGTGACGCAACGTCAGGTGCGGCCCGGCACGTGATCGGCACGCGGCTTGGCCACCACCCAGGACGACACGAGCCCGGCCACGCGTTCGCCGCGCACCACCGCTCCGGGAAAGCGCGAGAGCAACTCGCCGCGCCGGGCCGGGAACACCGCGGGCGCCGATCCGGCGACCCGCGAGCGCACCCGGCCGGGCAGCAGATGCAGCGCGGGCAACGAGGTCTGCGGATCGAGCGGATGCTCGCGGGCGGCGGCGCGCAGCCAGTAGCGCTCGGCGCTCGCGTGCACGACGTCGGCCAGTCGGGCCCGCGCGGTCGGCACGGCCAACCGATCCAGCAGCCCGTCGCACACCACCAGATCGCAACTCCCGGACCACTCCAGCGGATCGGCCGCCTCGCGGACCAACCACGAGGCGAGCTCGGCGGACTTGTCCGCGGCGTCGACCACGCGCACGTGCGCCGGCCGGACCGGGGCGTGCCACCAGAACTCGGCCGAGCCGCCCAGGTCCACCACCCGCAACCGCTCGATGTCCGGGAACGCCTCGCGGAACCACAACCATCGCCGCGCCCGCGCCCCGGCTTCCACCTGCGTGCGCGCGGCTCCCGCGCGCACCGACCAGGCCCGGACCAGACGTTGCGGTTGTGACATCGTGCGCGATCCCCCCTGACGGGCCCGCGACCGAGCGCCCCGGGCCGAGCTCAGGTTATGGCCATAACCCGACCCCCACGCGGGAAACCGGCGAACCCGGGGCGGCCCGGACGCGAACATGCGAACGGCCCCGGGGAAGGATCCCGGGGCCGTTCGCGGCCATCGCGAGCGGTCAGGCGCTCGGCCAGACGATGCTCTGGATCTCGCTGTAGGCGGCCAGTCCGTACGAGCCGCCGTCGCGGCCGACGCCGGACTGCTTGAAGCCGCCGAAGGCGGCCTCCATGTTGCGCCCGACGGTGTTCACACCGACACCGCCCGAGCGCAGCCGGCGGGCGATCCGGTAGGCGCGCGTGCTGTCGCCGGAGAACACGTAGGAGAGCAGACCGTAGTCCGAGTCGTTGGCGATCCGGATCGCCTCCTCCTCGTCCCCGTCGAACGGGATCACCGTGACCACCGGGCCGAAGAACTCCTCGCGCGCGATGGTCATCTCGTTGGTCGCGTCCGCGAACAGCGTGGGCGCGACGTAGAAGCCCTTCGCGAAGTCCGGCCGCTCGCCGCCGACCACCAGGCGGGCGCCCTCCTCGCGGCCCTTGGCGATCAACGCCTCCACCCGACCGCGCTGCACCGCCGAGATGACCGGGGTGACCTGGGTCGTCGGGTCCAGCGGGCTGCCGACCTTCAGGCCGCGCGCGTGCTCCGCGAGCCGCTCCACCAGCCGGTCGTAGATGCCGCGCTGGGCGATCACCCGGGTCGGCGCGGTGCAGATCTGGCCCGCGTAGAAGCTCCACACGGTGCCGATGCCGTGCACGGCCGCGTCCAGGTCCGCGTCGTCGAGCACGACGCACGCGCCCTTGCCGCCGAGCTCCATGAGCTGGCGCTTGAACGTGCGACCGGCGACCTCGGCGATCCGCGAGCCGATCAGCGTCGAACCGGTGAAGCTGATCATGTCCACGTGCGGCGAGGCCACCGCCGCCTCGGAGACGTCCACCCCCGAGCCGGTGATGATGTTCAGCACGCCGGCGGGCAGCCCGGCCTCGGCCAGCGCCTCGGCCATCCGGTACACCGCCAGCGGGTCCTGCGGCGCGGGCTTGACCACGACCGTGTTGCCCATCGCCAGGGCCGGCGCGACCTTGCCCGCGGTGTTCGCGAGCGGGTTGTTGTACGACGTGATGCAGGTGACCACGCCGACCGGCTGGCGGATCTCCTGCGCGCCGAAGATGCCCGCGCGGCTCAGCGCGGTCTCCGGGGTCGGCTGCGGGTTGAGCGCGAACTCGGTCGGCTCCAGCGCGCCCTTGGCATAGCGCTTGAAGCGCGAGTACGTGGTGCCCAGCTGCATCATGCCCGCGACCGCGAGCGTGGCGCCGGTCTCGGCGGAGGCGAGCGGGACCACCTCGGCGCCCATCTTCAGGAACAGGTCCGCGGCCCGGTCCAGGATGCCGGCGCGCTCCTCGGGAGTGGTCCTGGACCAGGTGTCGAACGCCTCGGCCGCCGCCGCCGCGGCCGCGTTCGCCTGCTCCACCGACGCCTCGGGCGCCAGGCCCACGACCTCCTCGGTCGCCGGGTTGATCACTTCGTAGTGACCGCGCTCCGGCTCGACCCATTCGCCGCCGATGTAGAGCTTCTGCTGCGCGCTGCTCATCGTGTCCGTCGTCTCCCCTGGTCCAGCCGCTGCCCCGGACTCCCGACACGCCGTCGAAAATCCGACGACCCGTCAGATTCCTGTTCGCAGGCCATTGGACCCCCTAACAGTCGCATTGCCAAGAGGGTGGGGTAGGCGGTGCTGGTCACAGTCACGCATTGTCATCGCGGGCGACACGGACCCCTTCGGGCGTAGGGTTGTCGGGGAACCCCGGTCCTTTTCCAAGGTCGGGGCCGTTCGCGTTGCGGAGGATCCAACCGGCCCATGAGTCTGACCGGTCTGCTAGACATCGTCGTCCAGGACCCCGCCGTCGCCGAGGCGGTGCGGGCCGCGTCCGAGGGCCGCGGTACCGCCCTCGACCTCGTCGGACCACCGGCACTGCGCCCGTTCGTGGTGGCCGCCATCGCGGCCCGCGCGGATCGGCCCGTGCTCGCGGTCACCGCCACCACCCGCGAGTGCGAGGACCTGGTGGCAGCCCTCGGGTCGCTGCTGCCCGAGGACTCCGTCGTGGAGTACCCCTCATGGGAGACCCTGCCGCACGAGCGGCTCTCCCCGCGCTCGGACACCGTCGGGCGCCGACTCGCGGTGCTGCGCAGACTCGCGCACCCGACCTCGGGCGGCCTCGCCGACTCCGGCACCGGAACCCTCAAGGTCGTCGTCGCGCCGATTCGCAGCGTGCTCCAGCCCCAGGTCAAGGGGCTCGGCGACTTGGAGCCGGTGGCCCTGACGGCCGGCCGGGAGATCGCCCTGGACACCGTCGTCGATCAGCTCGCGGCCGCCGCCTACTCCCGGGTCGATTTGGTGGAGAAGCGCGGCGAGTTCGCGGTGCGCGGCGGCATCCTGGACGTCTTCCCGCCGACCGAGGAGCACCCGCTCCGGGTCGAGTTCTGGGGCGACCAGGTGGAGGAGATCCGCTGGTTCAAGGTCGCCGACCAGCGCTCCCTGGAGACCGCCGAACACGGTCTGTGGGCACCGCCGTGTCGCGAGCTGCTGCTCACCGACGAGGTGCGCGAGCGGGCCCGCGAACTGCTCGTGGAGCACCCGGGTCTGGTCGAGATGCTCGGGCGGATCGCCGAGGGCATCGCGGTCGAGGGCATGGAGTCGCTCGCGCCCGCCCTGGTGGACGACATGGAGCTGCTGCTGGACGTGCTGCCGGCCGGGAGCCATGTGCTGGTCTGCGACCCGGAGCGGGTGCGCACCCGTTCGGCGGACCTGGTGGCCACCAGCCGCGAGTTCCTGGACGCCTCGTGGGCCGCCGCGGCGGGCGGCGGGGAGAGCCCGATCGACCTGGGCGCGGCGTCGCTGTGGAGCCTGGCGGACGTGCGCGGACACGCCCGCGAGATCGGCGTGCCGTGGTGGTCGCTGAGCCCGTTCAGCGCGGACGCCGACGACGCGGGCACCGAGATCGGCGCGGTCGAGGTCGAGGCCTATCGGGGCGACGCGCAGCGGGTGCTGGCCGAGATCAAGGGCCGGCTCGCCGAGGACTGGCGCGTGGTGCTGGTCACCGAGGGCCACGGCCCGGCCGCGCGCTTCGTCGAGACGTTGTCCGGCGAGGGCGTGGCCGCCCGCCTGGACGGCGACCTGGCCCGGGTGCCCGACACCGGCATCGTGCACGTGACCACGGGCTGCATCGGCCACGGCTTCAGCTCCGAGCCGCTGCGCACGCTGGTGCTCACCGAGGAGGACGTCTCCGGCCAGCGCACCTCCACCAAGGACATGCGCCGGCTGCCCAGCCGCCGGCGCAACATGGTCGACCCGCTGCAACTGCGGGCGGGCGACTTCGTGGTGCACGAGTCGCACGGCGTGGGGCGCTACGTCGAGATGGTCCAGCGCACCGTGCAGGGCGCGCAGCGCGAGTACCTGGTCCTGGAGTACGCGCCGGCCAAGCGCGGCCAACCCGGCGACCGGCTGTTCGTACCCACCGACCAGCTCGAGCAGGTGACCAAGTACGTCGGCGGCGAGAGCCCGTCGCTGCACCGGCTCGGCGGCGCCGACTGGGCCAAGACCAAGGCCAAGGCGAAGAAGGCGATCAAGGAGATCGCGGGCGACCTGATCAAGCTCTACTCGGCCCGGATGGCCGCGCCCGGACACGCGTTCGGCCCGGACACCCCGTGGCAGCGCGAGCTGGAGGACGCCTTCCCCTACATCGAGACGCCCGACCAGCTCTCCTCGATCGAGGAGGTCAAGGGCGACATGGAGAAGCCGATCCCGATGGACCGGCTGATCTGCGGCGACGTCGGCTACGGCAAGACCGAGATCGCCGTGCGCGCGGCGTTCAAGGCGGTCCAGGACGGCAAGCAGGTGGCCGTGCTCGTGCCCACCACGCTGCTCGTCCAGCAACACTTCTCCACCTTCTCCGAGCGCTACGCGCAGTTCCCGGTCGTGGTCAAGTCGTTGTCGCGGTTCCAGACCGAGACCGAGGCCAAGGCCGCCCTGGAAGGCCTGCGCGAGGGCTCGATCGACATCGTGATCGGCACCCACCGGCTGTTCTCGTCCGAGACGAAGTTCAAGGACCTGGGCCTGGTGATCGTCGACGAGGAGCAGCGCTTCGGCGTGGAGCACAAGGAGCAGCTGAAGAAGCTGCGCGCGAACGTGGACGTGCTCACCATGTCCGCGACGCCGATCCCGCGCACCCTGGAGATGGCGGTCACCGGCATCCGCGAGATGTCCACGATCACCACGCCGCCCGAGGAGCGGCACCCGGTGCTCACCTTCGTCGGGCCGTACGAGGAGAAGCAGATCGGCGCCGCGATCCGGCGCGAGCTGCTGCGCGAGGGCCAGGTCTTCTACATCCACAACCGGGTCGAGTCGATCGACCGCACGGCCGCGAAGATCCGCGAGCTGGTGCCCGAGGCGCGGGTGGCCATCGCGCACGGCCAGATGCACGAGAACGCGCTCGAACAGGTGGTCGTCGACTTCTGGGAGAAGGAGTTCGACGTCCTGGTGTGCACCACGATCGTCGAGTCCGGCATCGACATCTCCAACGCGAACACGCTGATCGTGGAGCGGGCCGACAACTTCGGCCTGTCCCAGCTCCACCAGCTCCGCGGCCGGGTCGGCCGAGGCCGCGAACGCGCGTACGCGTACTTCCTGTACCCGCCGGAGAAGCCGCTGACCGAGACCGCGCACGAGCGGCTCGCCACCATCGCCCAGCACACCGAGATGGGCGCGGGCATGTTCGTGGCGATGAAGGACCTGGAGATCCGCGGCGCGGGCAACCTGCTCGGCGGCGAGCAGTCCGGGCACATCGCGGGCGTGGGCTTCGACCTGTACGTGCGCATGGTGGGCGAGGCGGTCAACCAGTACAAGGAGCTCGCGGCGGGCGGCGAGGGCGCGGAGGAGACCCCGGAGATCCGGGTCGAGCTGCCCATCGACGCGCACGTCCCGCACGACTACGTGCCCGGCGAGCGGCTGCGGCTGGAGGCGTATCGGCGGATCGCGGCGATCACCTGCGAGGCGGACATCGACGCGGTGCGGGCCGAACTGGTGGACCGCTACGGGCCGTTGCCGCAGCCGGTGGAGAACCTGTTGGAGGTGGCCCGGTTCCGCGCGCACGTGCGCGGCGCGGGCGTCGCCGATGTCACCCTCCAGGGCAACTTCGTCCGGTTCGGGCCGGTCGACCTGCGCGAGTCGCAGCAGTTGCGCCTCCAGCGGCTCTATCCGAAGACCCTGGTCAAGACGGCCACCCACCAGATCCTGGTGCCCAAGCCGATGACCGCGCGGATCGGCGGTCAACCGCTGCGCGACGTCGCGCTGCTGGCCTGGGCGCGAGACCTGGTGGACGCGATCCTGCTGGAGCCGATCGGCGCGGCGAAGAAGTGACGACGGATTCCGGGCCGGCGCGACCCGCCGGCCCGGGACCCGGTGCGGGCCGCCGACCCGAGACGTCGAGGGTGCGCCGACGCGGCCCGGATGATCTTGGCCAAAGTGCGGACTTCGAGCGTGCCCAGCCGTATCTTTGATCGTTGGTCATGGGTCGCACGCCTGCCGTGGCCGACAGTCGCATCGCCGTACAGCGCCATCGAGCCCCGGGAGTTCGTGTGAGTCGCACGTCGCGTTCCGTCCCTGTCGATTCCGCGCACCGCCGACGCCGGTCCGCGGCCCGGGCCCGGGTGGCCGCGCTGGGCCTGGTGCTCGTCACCGGTTTCGCGCTCTCCGGCTGCTCGGAGTCCAAGGCCGGGGCCGCCGCCGTGGTCGGCGGGGACCGGATCGAGATCTCCACCCTGAACGCCAAGGTCGACAAGCTGGAGCAGGCGTTCTCCCGGAACAACCTGTCGCTGGCCGGTACGAGCGCCCAACTGGAGGCCAACCAGGCCGAGTTGGTGCAGCTCATCTCGCGACGGGTGGTCGAGGAGGCGGCCCGGCGCAACCACGTCACGCTGACCGCGACCCAGGTGCTCGAGGCCCGGCGCACGCTGGAGGCGCGATTCCGCAGCCCGGAGGCGCTGCAGGTCCGGCTGCTGCAGACCGGCGTGCTGCCCGGTGAGGTGGACGACTTCGTCCGTATCGAGGCGCTCAAGCCGGAGATCGCCAAGGCACGCGGGATCCAGCTCGGCTCGGCCGACGCCCAGGACCAGCTCAACGCGTACCTGAGCGACGTGGCGAGCTCGATGAAGATCACGGTCAACCCCAGGTACGGCACCTGGGACTCGGCGAAGCTGGCCACGGCCGCCGCGACGTACTCGTGGCTCGCCCCGGGCACCCAGCCCGCCGGGCCCGGCCTCGTGGAGGTCCCGGCCGGCGCGGAGGGCGGCGCCTGACCCGGACCGTAGGCTGGCCGGGTGAGTGACTCGCCTGCTTCCGCGCCGCCCGCCCGTCTCGTCCTGCTCGCCGGGACCCATCGGGTCGCACCCGGTCTGTTGAGCTGGCCCGCGTGGCACACGCTGCGCGAGGCGACCGGCACGCCGACCGGGTGCGTGTTGTCCGCCGACCCCGACCACCCGCAGCTTCCGTATCTGCGCGAGGCGGGTGTCGAGGTCGAGATCGTCGACCCGGACGCGGGCTCGCGGGTGCTCGCGCGCCGGCTGCTGGAGCGGGCCCGGGCCGGACTGGTGGTGTGGCTCGCGGCCACCGACGACGATCCGGGCCTGGGCGCCGCGCTCGCACAGGTCGCGGCGGGCGGCGAGGACGCCGAGCCGATCCCGGAGATCGAACTGCTGCCCGGCGCGTGGGACCTGCCGGGCGCGCGACTGCTCGACCTGGTCGCGGTGATGGACCGGCTGCGCTCGCCCGGCGGTTGCCCGTGGGACGCGAAGCAGACCCACGAGTCGCTCGCGCGGTACCTGGTCGAGGAGACCTACGAGCTGGTCGACGCGATCGACTCGGGGGACCGCGAGCACCTGCGCGAGGAACTCGGCGACGTGCTGATGCAGGTGTTCTTCCACGCCCGGGTGGCCGAGGAGGACGAGGCCGACCCGTTCTCGATCGACGACGTGGCCGGCGCCATCGTGGACAAGCTGATCAGCCGCCACCCGCACGTGTTCGCGGACGTCGAGGCGGACACGCCGGAGGCGGTCGAGGCGAACTGGGACGCGCTCAAGGCGGCGGAGAAGAGCGACCGGGACTCGGCGCTGGACGGGGTGGCGCTGAGCCAGCCGGCACTGGCGCTGGCGGCGAAGTTCCTCTCCCGTACCCGTAAATCGGGCCTCACCGTGCCCACACCCGTGCTGCCGACGGCCTTCGAGGACGACGACTACACCAATCCCGAGGCGATCGGCGACCTGCTCCTGGCGGTCACCGAACTCGCCGCCCGCCAAGGCGTCGACGCCGAGACCGCGCTGCGCGCCGCGACCCTGCGCCACGGCGACCGGGTCCGCGCGGTCGAGCGCGGCTAGGCCCCGTCCGGCCGACGAACGCACGAGGGCCCGGAACCGATCGGTTCCGGGCCCTCCTCGCGTCAATCGATCACACGCGGCGGAAGATCAGCGCGCGCTTGACCTCCTGGATCGCCTTGGTGACCTCGATGCCACGCGGGCACGCCTCGGTGCAGTTGAAGGTCGTGCGGCAGCGCCACACGCCCTCCTTCTCGTTGAGGATCTCCAGGCGCTCCTCGGCGCCCTCGTCCCGCGAGTCGAAGATGAACCGGTGCGCGTTGACGATCGCGGCCGGGCCGAAGTACTGCCCGTCGCTCCAGAACACCGGGCACGACGTGGTGCACGCCGCGCACAGGATGCACTTGGTGGTGTCGTCGAAACGCTCGCGGTCCTCGGGCGACTGCAGCCTCTCGCGCGTCGGCTCGTTGCCCGACGTGATCAGGAACGGCATCACGTCCTTGTACGCCTGCATGAACGGGTCCATGTCGACGACGAGGTCCTTCTCCAGCTTCAGGCCCTTGATCGCCTCGACCGTGATCGGCTTGGCCATGTCCAAGTCCTTGACCAGGGTCTTGCAGGCCAGCCGGTTGCGACCGTTGATCCGCATCGCGTCCGAGCCGCAGATGCCGTGCGCGCACGAGCGCCGGAAGGTCAGCGAACCGTCCTGCTCCGCCTTGATCTTCATCATCGCGGTCAGGATGCGCTCGGTCGGGTCGGCCTCGACCTTGAAGTCCTGCCAGTACGGCTCCGCGTCGGTCTCCGGGTCGAACCGGCGGATCCGCAGCGTGATCGTGATCAGGGTGTGGTCACGCTCGGCGGCCGTGGCTCCGTGCCCCTTGCCGGGCGCGGTCTCTTCCACTACGGCAGTCATCAGTACTTACGCTCCATCGGCTGGTAGCGGGTGACCACGACCGGCTTGTAGCCCAGGCGGATCGAGTGCTCGCCCTTCGCGTCGACCTCGCGGTACGCCATCGTGTGCTTCATGTAGTTCTCGTCGTCGCGCGCCTGGAAGTCCTCGCGCGCGTGCCCGCCGCGGGACTCCTTGCGGTTCTGCGCGCCGACCACCAGGACCTCGGCGAGGTCGAGCAGGAAGCCCAGCTCGATCGCCTCGAGCAGGTCGGTGTTGTACCGCTTGCCCTTGTCCTGGATGGAGACGTCCAGGTAGCGCTTCTGCAGGCTCTTGATGTCCGAGAGCGCCTGCTTGAGCGTCTCCTCGGTGCGGTAGACGCCGGCGTTGGCGTCCATCGTCTCCTGCATCTCGGCACGGATCGCGCCGACCCGCTCGGTGCCCGCGCTGTCCCGCAGCCGCTCGATCAGCTCCACGACCGTGGTCTCGGGGGCCTCCGGCAGCTCGACGAAGTCGTGCGACGTGGCGTATTCGGCGGCGGCGATGCCGGCGCGCCGACCGAACACGTTGATGTCGAGCAGCGAGTTGGTGCCCAGGCGGTTGGAGCCGTGCACCGATACGCAGGCGACCTCGCCGGCCGCGTACAGGCCGGGCACCACCGTGGTGTTGTCCGAGAGCACCTCGGCCTCGACGTTGGTCGGGATGCCGCCCATCGCGTAGTGCGCGGTGGGGTACACCGGGACCAGCTCGGTGGTCGGCTCGACGCCCAGGTAGGTGCGCGCGAACTCGGTGATGTCGGGCAGCTTCTCCTCGATCTGCTCCGCCGGCAGGTGGGTCAGGTCGAGGTAGACGTAGTCCTTGTTCGGACCCGCGCCGCGGCCTTCGAGCACCTCCAGGACCATCGAGCGCGCGACGATGTCACGCGGCGCGAGGTCCTTGATGGTGGGCGCGTAGCGCTCCATGAAGCGCTCGCCGTCCGCGTTGCGCAGGATGCCGCCCTCACCGCGCGCGCCCTCGGTGAGCAGGATGCCCAGGCCCGCCAGGCCGGTCGGGTGGAACTGGTAGAACTCCATGTCCTCCAGCGGCAGCCCGCGGCGCCACGCGATGCCCATGCCGTCACCGGTGAGGGTGTGCGCGTTCGAGGTGGTCTTGAAGACCTTGCCGAAGCCGCCGGTCGCGAAGATCACCGACTTGGCCTGGAACACGTGGATCTCGCCGGTGGCAAGCTCGTACGCCACCACGCCCGAGGTGGTCTTGTTGCCCGCCTCGTCCTCGGCCAGCAGCAGGTCGAGCACGTAGAACTCGTTGTAGAACTCGACGTTCTGCTTGACGCAGTTCTGGAACAGCGTCTGCAGGATCATGTGGCCGGTGCGGTCCGCCGCGTAGCACGAGCGGCGCACGGCCGCCTTGCCGTGGTCGCGGGTGTGTCCGCCGAAGCGGCGCTGGTCGATCCGGCCCTCGGGGGTCCGGGAGAAGGGGAGGCCCATCTTCTCCAGGTCCAGGACGGCGTCGATCGCCTCCTTGCACATGATCTCCGCGGCGTCCTGGTCGGTGAGGTAGTCACCACCCTTGACCGTGTCGAACGTGTGCCACTCCCAGTTGTCCTCCTCGACGTTGGCGAGGGCGGCGCACATGCCGCCCTGCGCGGCGCCGGTGTGCGAACGCGTGGGGTACAGCTTGGTCAGTACGGCGGTACGGCTGCGCTTGCTCGACTCCAGGGCCGCGCGCATGCCGGCGCCGCCCGCGCCGACGATGACGGTGTCGTACTTGTGGGTCTGCATGATGCTCGTTCAGTCCTCGGGGTACTGGTCAGCTGCCGATGTTCGGGTCGAAGGTGAAGATCACCAAGGTCCCCAGGAAAAGCACGATCAGCGCGGACGTGTAGAGCAGCGCCTTGAGCCAGAACCGGGTCTGGTCCCGCTCCGCGTAGTCGTTGATGATCGTGCGCAGACCGTTGACACCGTGCAGCTCGGCGAGCCACAGCATGATGAGGTCCCACGACTGCCAGAACGGCGAGGACCAGCGGCCCGCGACGAACGCGAAGCCGATCTTGGACACACCGCCGTCCAGGACGAGCTGAATGATCAGGTGGCCGATGACCAGGACGACCAGGAGGACACCCGACAGCCGCATGAACAGCCAGCCGTAGAGCTCGAAGTTGGTCTTGGTCGAACGCGGTGAGCGCTTGCTGCGCGGAGACTCGATCGACGGACCGCCGCCGTGGATCTTGGGCGCGTTTTCGATGGTGGCGGACACTTCAGCTCCCGAAGATGGTCTTGATCGAGTGCTGCAGGATCGGGTAGGCACTCCCGGCCATCAGCACGACCCAGACGCCGACGACAGTCCAGAGCATCTGCTTCTGGTAGCGCGGGCCCTTCTCCCAGAAGTCCACCGCGATGATCCGCAGACCATTGAGTGCGTGGAACAGGATGGCCGCGACGAGCCCGTACTCGAGCAGGTTGACGAACGGGTTCTTGTAGATCTCGATCGTCTCGTCGTACGCCTCGGGCGATACGCGAACGAGTGCGGTGTCGAGGACGTGCGCGAACAGGAAGAAGAAGATGAGGACGCCGGTGACTCGATGAGCCACCCATGACCACATGCCTTCCCGGCCGCGGTAGAGCGTTCCAGCCGGCACGGAAACTACCCTCCGGGTGCGGTACAAGGGGGACGCGGCCGGCTGGGAGGGTGTCCGCATTCCGTGTCGGACCCTCTGGTTGTCGGTCGGCCCGGCCGGGTATCGGTCGCCCGGCCCCGGCCATGGTAGCCATCGATGAGGGGGCCTCTTGTGGCAGGGCGCGCGATGTGATCCATTCCGCATGACGGAGTGGAACCATCCGGGTGACCCGGACGTCGAGGGTCACGATTCGCTGACGCCCCGTCAGCACCCGTACGGGTGAAAGCCGCACGGGTGCGGACGAAAGATCGAGGCAAGCGCTGCGCCGCAGGTCGAAGATGTGACCGGCGGGTAGGGCCGGCATCACATCGACAGTGCGTATTCATCGGCCCCGTCGGTCCATACGATGCGACCCATGACGGAGGCTACTGTCGATGGCGGCACGTCTACCGGGTCCACCTTCGCGAGCCAATTCCCGCAGCCCACGCGGGAACAATGGCAGCGCCTCGTGGCCGGCGTGCTCCGCAAATCGAAGGTGCTGGGCGAGAACGACGCGCCCGAGCGCCCCGAAGACCTGCTGGCGACCACTACCTACGACGGCATCAAGCTGTCCCCGCTGTACACGGAGGCGGCCGCCCGGCCGGGCGTGCCCGGGCTGAGTCCGTTCGTCCGGGGCTCGCGCGCGGCCGGACACGCCGCCGACGGCTGGGACGTGCGTCAGTCGCACGCCGACTCCGATCCGGCCCGGACCAACGAGAGTGTGCTCGCCGATCTGGAGAACGGGGTCACGTCCGTCTTCCTGCAGGTGGGCGACGGCGCGCTGGCGCCGGCCGACCTGGCCCGCGCGCTCGACGGCGTGCTGCTCGACCTGGCACCGGTGGCCCTGGCCACCGGTGCCGACTTCGTCGCGGCCGGCGACGCGTTGCTCGCGGTGTTCCGCGCGAGCGGCATCGCGCCGGGCGAGGCGCGCGGCAATCTGGGCGCCGACCCGATCTCGCACCACGCGCGCACCGGGGCGGGCGCGGACCCGGCGGCCGCCGCGGACCTGGCGGCCCGCGCGCACGCCGAGTTCCCGGGCCTTCAGGCCATCGCCGTGGACGGGCAGCCGTACCACGAGGCGGGTGGCTCGGAGGGGCAGGAGCTGGGCGCGGCCACCGCCGCCGGCGTCGCGTACCTGCGCGTGCTGACGGCTGCCGGGCTCGACGTGGACACCGCCCTGGGCCTGGTCGAGTTCCGCTTCGCGGCCACCGCCGAGCAGTTCCCGACCATCGCCAAGCTGCGCGCGGCCCGCCGGTTGTGGGCCCGGGTCGCGCAGGCGTCCGGTGCCTCCCCGGCGGCCGGCGCGCAGCGCCAACACGCGCTCACCTCGTGGGCGATGACCACCCGGCGCGACCCCTGGGTCAACATGCTGCGCACCACGGTCGCCTCCTTCGCGGCCGGCGTCGGCGGCGCGGACGCGGTCACCGTGCGCGCCTTCGACGCCGCGATCGGCCTGTCCGACCCGTTCTCGCGGCGGATCGCCCGCAACACGCAGGCGCTACTCCTGGAGGAGTCGCACCTCGCGCGGGTGATCGACCCGGCCGGCGGCTCGTGGTTCGTCGAGCAGCTCACCGACGACCTCGCGCGCACCGGATGGGCGTTCTTCCAGGAGATCGAACGACGCGGCGGGATCGTCGCGGTGCTCGACTCGGGCTGGCTCGGCGAGCGCCTGGCCGAGGTCCGGACCAAGCGGGACCAGGACATCGCCCACCGGACCGACCCGATCACCGGCGTCAGCGAGTTCCCGAACCTGACCGAGGCGCCCGTGGTGCGCGAACCCGCGCCCGACGTCCCGGTCTCCGCCGCCGGGCTGCCCCGGGTGCGCTACGCCGAGGCGTACGAGTCGCTGCGCGATACCTCTGACGCGCTGCTGGCCGCGTCCGGCGAGCGCCCGAGCGTCTTCCTGGCCACCCTGGGCCCGCTCGCGCAGTACACCGCGCGGGCCGGCTTCGCGACCAACCTGTTCGCCGCCGGTGGCATCGCCGCCGTCGAAGCGGGCATCACCGCGGTGGACGAGGGCGCGGTCGAGCAGATCCTCGAGCGCTGGACGGCGGCCGGCCGCCCGGCGACCGTCGTGCTCGCCTCCTCGGAGAAGCTGTACGCGACCCTGGCGGCACCGGTGACCGCGGCGCTGCGCGCGGCCGGCGCCCGCCGGATCCTGATCGCGGGCCAAAAGGCGCACGGAGCGGACCCGGACGGGTACGTGTACACCGGGTGCGACGCGCTCGACGTCCTGCACGCCACATACCGGACCCTGGCGGAATCCCCGGAGGGGGCGAAATGAGCATTCCCGACTTCACCCAGGTCGAGCTCGACGCGCCCGCGTCCGGTGACCTCGACGCGTGGCGGGACGCCGTGCGCGAGGAGACCGGCAAGGACGCGGACGCGCTGACCCACGACACTCCCGAGGGCATCCCGCTCAAGGCGCTGTACACCGAGGAGGACCTGGAGGGGCTCGACTTCCTGGGCACCTACCCGGGCATCACGCCGTTCCTGCGCGGTCCGTACCCGACGATGTACGTCAACCAGCCGTGGACGATCCGCCAGTACGCGGGCTTCTCCACCGCCGAGGAGTCCAACGCCTTCTACCGGCGCAACCTGGCGGCGGGCCAGAAGGGCCTGTCGATCGCGTTCGACCTGGCCACCCACCGCGGCTACGACTCGGACCACCCGCGGGTGACCGGCGACGTGGGCATGGCGGGTGTCGCGATCGACTCGATCTACGACATGCGCCAACTCTTCGACGGCATCCCGCTGGACCGGATGTCGGTGTCGATGACGATGAACGGCGCGGTGCTCCCGGTGCTCGCGCTCTACATCGTCGCGGCGGAGGAGCAGGGGGTGGCACCGGAACACCTGACGGGGACGATCCAAAACGACGTCCTCAAGGAGTTCATGGTCCGCAACACCTACATCTATCCGCCCAAGCCCTCGATGTCGATCATCTCCGACATCTTCGCGTACACGTCGCAGAAGATGCCGAAGTTCAACTCGATCTCGATCTCCGGCTACCACATCCAGGAGGCCGGGGCCACGGCCGACCTGGAGCTGGCGTACACGCTCGCGGACGGCATCGAGTACCTGCGCGCCGGTGTCGCGGCGGGCCTGGACATCGACGCGTTCGCGCCGCGCCTGTCGTTCTTCTGGGCGATCGGGATGAACTTCTTCATGGAGGTCGCCAAGCTGCGCGCGGCGCGCCTGCTGTGGGCCGACATCGTCAAGTCGTTCGGCGCGAAGAACCCCAAGTCGTTCTCGCTGCGCACGCACTCGCAGACCTCGGGCTGGTCGCTGACCGCGCAGGACGTGTTCAACAACGTGGTGCGCACCTGCCTGGAGGCGATGGCCTCGACCCAGGGGCACACCCAGTCGCTGCACACCAACGCGCTCGACGAGGCGCTCGCGCTGCCGACCGACTTCTCCGCCCGGATCGCGCGCAACACCCAGTTGCTGCTCCAGCAGGAGTCCGGCACGTGCGACGTGATCGACCCGTGGGGCGGCTCGGCCTACATCGAGCGGCTCACCCACGACCTGGCGGTCCGTGCCCGCGAGCACATCGCCGAGGCCGAGCGGGCCGGCGGCATGGCCTCGGCGATCGCCGAGGGCCTGCCCAAGCTGCGGATCGAGGAGGCGGCGGCGCGCACCCAGGCCCGGATCGACTCGGGCCGGCAGTCGGTGATCGGCGTGAACAAGTACCTGGTCGCCAGCGACGAGGCGATCGACGTGCTCAAGATCGACAACAAGGCGGTCCGCGAGGGCCAGTTGGACAAGCTGCGCAGGTTGCGCGAGGAGCGCGACGAGGACGCGGTGCGCCGCGCGCTGGCCGCGCTGTCCGGCGCGGCGCAGGCCGACGTCGAGGGCACCCGGCCGCGCGACCTCGAACACAACCTGCTCGCGCTCGCGGTGGACGCCGCGCGGGCCAAGGCCACCGTCGGCGAGATCTCCGACGCGCTGGAGTCGGCCTACGGGCGCCACCAGGCGCAGATCCGCACGCTGACCGGGGTGTACCGGGAAGAGGTGGGCATGTCGCCGAACGTCGAGACGGCCCGCTCGCTGGTCGCCCGGTTCGAGGAGTTGGAGGGCCGCCGCCCGCGCATACTGGTCGCCAAGATGGGCCAGGACGGGCACGACCGGGGCCAGAAGGTGATCGCCACCGCGTTCGCCGACCTCGGCTTCGACGTGGACGTGGGCGCGCTGTTCCAGACGCCGGGCGAGGTGGCCCGACAGGCGGTCGAGGCGGACGTGCACGTGGTCGGCGTGTCCTCGCTCGCGGCCGGTCACCTCACCCTGGTCCCGGCGCTGCGTCAGGAACTCGCCGCGCTGGACGCCGAGGAGATCATGGTCGTGGTCGGCGGGGTGATCCCGCCCGCCGACGTGCAGCCGCTGCTGGACATGGGCGCCACGGCGGTCTTCCCGCCCGGCACGGTGATCGCGGACGCCGCGGTGGACCTGCTCAGGGGCCTGTACAGGCAGTTGGACCACGAGCTGCCGGTCGACTGATGGCACGCGTGATCGACGTCGGCGCGTACGCCGAGGGCGTGCTCGCGGGCAACCGGACGATCCTGGCCCGGGCGGTCACGCTGGTCGAGTCCACCCGGGCCGACCACCGCGACCTCGCGCAGGAGTTGCTGGTCAAGTTGTTGCCGCACGCCGGCGGTGCCCACCGGGTGGGCATCACCGGCGTGCCGGGCGTGGGCAAGTCCACCTTCATCGAGACGCTGGGCACCCGGCTGACCGGCGAGGGGCACCGGGTCGCGGTGCTCGCGGTGGACCCGTCCTCCTCGCGGCACGGCGGCAGCATCCTGGGCGACAAGACCCGGATGGGCCGGCTCGCGGTGGACGACAACGCGTTCGTGCGCCCCTCGCCGACCGCCGGCACCCTGGGCGGCGTCGCGCGGGCCACCCGCGAGTCGATCGTGCTGATGGAGGCGGCGGGCCACGACGTGGTGCTGGTGGAGACGGTCGGCGTGGGCCAGTCCGAGACCACCGTGGCGAACATGGTCGACTGCTTCCTGTTCCTGACCCTGGCGCGCACCGGCGACCAGCTCCAGGGCATCAAGAAGGGCGTCCTGGAACTGGCCGACGTGGTCGCGGTGAACAAGGCGGACGGCGACTACGCGCTCGCGGCGCGCCGCGCGGCCCGCGAACTGGCGGGCGCGCTGCGGCTGATGCGGCACGCGGGGCAGTCGTGGACCACTCCGGTGCTGACCTGTTCCGGCCTGTCCGGGGAGGGCCTGGACGAGGTCTGGGAGAGCATCCTCAAACATCGGCGGACGCTGGAGGAAACCGGCGAATTGGCCGAATTGCGCCGCCGGCAACAGGTCGACTGGACCTGGGCGACGGTGCACGACTCGCTGCTCGCCGAGTTGCGCGGGCACCCCGCGGTGCGGGCTATCGTGCCCGACCTCGAACGCGACGTCCGCGAGGGCCATCTCACCGCGACGCTTGCCGCGTCTCGCATTCTGGACGCGTTCCATGGGCGGCAAGGGCAGTCCTGATCAATGGGACGCTTGGTTGATACGCGGCCGAGTGGGCAGAAGCCGGCCAATGGCGAAACGGACGGACAGTCATACCCCTACCGGCGGTAGCGCATGCGCCGGCGGGAGGCTTTTTTCTCACCCGAACGGGGGTAATTCGCTCCCTACCACGTCGCGAAGACCGATGCAACGTACTCTTGCGTGGGTGAGCGAATCCCTCCACGCCCAGGCCGCCGCCAAAGCCGCGGCTTTCGCCGACGAGCTGGTCGCCTTTCGACGCGACCTGCACATGCATCCGGAGCTGGGTCGGGAGGAGTTCCGTACCACCGGGCTCATCCGGGAACGGCTGGTACGCGCGGGCCTGAGCCCGCGGCTCCTGCCCGGCACGGGCCTGGTGTGCGACATCAGACCCCAGCGGGCCTCGCCCGGCGCCCGGACCGCGGGCGAGCGGATGATCGCCTTCCGCGGCGACATCGACGCGCTGCCGGTGGACGACGTCAAGGACGTGGCCTACCGCTCGACGGTGCCCGGCCGCGCGCACGCGTGCGGCCACGACGTGCACACCTCGATCCTGCTCGGCACGGGTCTGGTGCTGGCCGAGTTCGCCCGGGACGGGCTGCTGCCCCGGCCGGTGCGACTGATCTTCCAGCCCGCCGAGGAGAAGCTGCCGGGCGGCGCGCTGGACGTGATCAAGGCGGGCGGCCTGGCGGGTGTGTCGGAGATCCACGCGATCCACTGCGACCCCAAGGTCGAGGTCGGCCGGGTCGGGCTGCGCGCCGGCGCGATCACCTCGGCCTGCGACCGGGTGGTGGTCACCCTCACCGGCGCGGGCGGCCACACCGCCCGTCCGCATCGCACCACCGACCTGGTCACCGCGCTGGCCAAGCTCGCCTCGGAACTGCCCTCGGCCTTCTCCCGGCGGATCGACCCGCGCTCGGGCGCGAGCCTGGTGTGGGGGCGGATCCAGTCCGGCTCCGCGCCGAACGTGATCCCGCAGTACGGCGAGTTGGAGGGCACCCTGCGCTGCCTCGACCTGGAGGCGTGGCGACAGGCTCCGGACGTGATGCACGAGCTGGTGGACGCGATCGCCTCGACCTACGGCGCCAAGTGGGAGCTCGAACACCACCGGGGCGTGCCGCCGGTGGTCAACGACCCCGACGCGGTCGCCGCGATGCGTACGGTCGCGACCGGGGTGCTGGGCGCGAGCGCGGTCGAGAGCACCGAGCAGAGCCTGGGCGGCGAGGACTTCTCGTGGTTCCTGGACCAGGTCCCCGGCGAGCTCACCCGGCTCGGCGTGCGACCCGCCGGGCACCCCGTATACGACCTGCACCAGGGGAGTTTCGACGTCGACGAGCGGGCGATCGGGGTCGGTGTCCGACTCTTCGCGGGACTGGCGCTGCGGCCCTTTCGTTGACCCCGACCGGACCGGGTGCGCGCCGCGCGGGCGGGTGCGCCGAGCACGGACGTATGCGGAACTGTTAACCGCCGCGACCCCGGTCCCCGTTCCTCCCGCGTTCGTAAGTCTGTAATGTTCCGACCCGGTGCCGTTCGATCACGTGCGGCACCGGGTCTTTTCCGTCTGTCATGTCGCGGACTGCCCGGTTCCGCGCCGACCCGTCTCTGCTCCGGCTACTCGGCCGGGCTAACGGGGCGTGTTGCGGTGGCGATTCACGGTTTTTGTCGCTCATATTCTTTTACTAGGTATGCTCTCCGACGGCTAGCAGGTCTACGCGCGTTTACCAGGGGTCCAAGCGCGTCAGGGTCTGCATCTGGGAGCAGCGCCCGAAGGGGCGCTCATCGGAAGGAGACACCCGTGCGCCGGGTATCCAAGGTGACCGCGGCTGCGGTCGGCGTCACTCTCGCCCTTACTGCCACCGCCGCGTGCGGTAGCAAGCCCAAGGACGACGACAAGAAGTCGAATTCGGGCAGTGCCACCCCGGGTGGTACGCAGGCGACCAAGATCGACTTCAAGGCATGCATGGTGACGGACACCGGCGGCATCGACGACCGCTCCTTCAACGCCTCCTCGTGGGCGGGTCTGCAGCAGGCCAAGTCGGAGCTCGGCGTCGACGTGAAGTACATCACCTCGAAGACCGAGAACGACTACGTGCCGAACCTGAACAGCCTCGTGAACGACAAGTGCGGCCTGATCATCGCGGTCGGCGGCCTGATGGCCGACGCGACCAAGGCCGCCGCGACGACGCACAAGGACCAGAAGTTCGCGATCGTCGACTCCTCCAGCATCGAGCCGAACGTGCAGGGTCTGCAGTTCAACACGGCCGAGGCCGGCTTCCTCGGCGGCTACCTCGCCGCGGGCTTCTCCAAGACCGGCAAGGTCGCCACCTTCGGCGCGAAGGCCATCCCGCCGGTCACCGTGTTCATGGACGGCTACGTCCAGGGCGTCAAGTACTACAACCAGACCAAGGGCAAGAACGTCCAGGTCATCGGTTGGGACGAGGTCAAGGGCGACGGCTCGCTCACGGAGAAGTTCGACTCGCCCTCCGACGGTGAGCGCACCGCCAACGACTTCATCGCCCAGGGCGCCGACGTGATCATGCCGGTCGCCGGTCAGACCGGTCTCGGTGCGACCTCCGCCGTGCAGAAGAGCAACGGCAAGGCGAGCATCATCTGGGTCGACACGGACGGCTACGAGAGCGCCTCGCAGTACAAGACGGTGTTCCTGTCGACCGTGACCAAGGACATCAAGGGCCAGGTGTTCAACGCGGTCAAGGCCGCGGCGACGAACCAGTTCACCACCAAGTCCACGATCGGCACGCTGGCGAACAACGGGGTCGGCCTGGCGCCGTTCCACGACTTCGACTCGAAGGTCCCCGCCGACCTCAAGAGCGAGCTGGACACGGTCAAGGCCGACATCATCAGCGGCAAGATCAAGATCACCTCGAAGAACCAGCCGAAGAGCTGACTTCGACGATCGGGCGCCGCGGAAGCAGATTCCGCGGCGCCCGTGTCCGTACCGCCCGGGCCCCGCGGGGACCCGGGTCGAACCCGTAGCGGCCCCTCGCGGGGGGCGTAGCCGAGGAGGTCTCCGCGTTGAAGCTCGAACTGCGCGGAATCACGAAACGGTTCGGGTCGCTGGTCGCCAACGACCACATCGACCTGACCGTCGAGCCGGGGGAGATCCACTGCCTTCTCGGTGAGAACGGTGCCGGCAAGTCGACCCTGATGAACGTGCTCTACGGGCTCTACGAGCCCACCGAGGGCGAGATCGTGGTCGACGGCACCCCCCGCAAGTTCCGGACCGCCGGTGACGCGATCGACGCGGGCATCGGCATGGTCCACCAACACTTCATGCTGGTCCCGGTCTTCACCGTCGCCGAGAACGTCATGCTCGGCCACGAGGAGACCAAGCCGCTGGGCTGGCTGGACCGCCGTCGGGCCCGCAAGAAGGTGCTCGACCTCGTCGACGAGTACGGCCTCAAGGTCGACCCGGACATGTTGGTCGAGGACCTCCCCGTCGGTCTGCAACAGCGGGTGGAGATCCTCAAGGCGCTGGTGCGCGACGCCAAGGTGCTCATCCTGGACGAGCCCACCGCGGTGCTCACCCCGCAGGAGACCGAGGAACTGTTCCGGGTGATGCGCGCGCTGCGCGCCTCCGGCCACTCCATCGTGTTCATCACGCACAAGCTCAAAGAGGTCAAGGCGGTCGCCGACCGGATCACCGTGATCCGGCGCGGCAAGGTCGTCGGCACCGCGGACCCCGCCTCCTCGGAGAAGGAACTCGCGTCGCTGATGGTCGGTCGGCCGGTCAAGCTGGTGGTCGACAAGACCGAGGCGAAGCCGGGCGCGGTCCGGCTGGAGATCGACGACCTGACCGTGCTCGACGTCAACGGCCAGGCCGTGGTGGACCGGGTCGACCTGCGCCTGCGCGAGGGCGAGATCCTGGGCATCGCGGGCGTGGACGGCAACGGCCAGAGCGAGTTGACCCAGGCCATCCTGGGTCTGCGTACGCCCGCCGCCGGGAAGATCAGCCTGGACGGCCGGGACCTCGCGGGCCGCACCCCGCGGCAGATCCTCAACTCCGGCGTCGGCTTCGTGCCCGAGGACCGGCAGCACGACGGCATCGTCGGCGACTTCACGGTGGCCGAGAACCTGGTGCTGGACCTGGTCACCCAGCCGCCGTTCGGTCGCCGCGGGTCGATCGACCTGGGCGCGGTGCGCGACAACGCGCGGCAGCGGGTCGAGGAGTTCGACATCCGCACCCAGACCATCGACTCGCCGGCCGGCACGCTGTCCGGAGGCAACCAGCAAAAGGTCGTCGTGGCGCGCGAACTCTCGCGCCCGCTGCGGCTGTTCATCGCCTCGCAGCCCACCCGAGGGGTGGACGTGGGGGCGATGGAATTCATCCACAAGCGGATCGTGGCCGAGCGCGACGTCGGTACCCCGGTGATCATCGTGTCCACCGAGTTGGACGAGGTGGTCGCGCTGGCCGACCGGATCGCGGTGATGTATCGCGGACGGATCGTGGACATCGTGCCGCCCACCACGTCCCGGGGCGACCTGGGTCTGCTGATGGCCGGCGTGATCCCGAACCGGGACGGGGCGGCCCAGGCGAGCGCACCGGCCGGCGCGACCGCGGCGACCACCGGGCGGGACACGGCCGAGACCGCCATCGACAGCGACGCAACCCCGGGGGAGGAGGACCCAGCGTGACCGAGGACAACAAGAGCACGCCCGGCGAGCCGAGCGAGGCGAAGCCGGCCCTGACCGAGAAGACGGCCGGACCGGTGGGGGCGAGCCCGTCGGCGCCGCACAAGCCCTCGCTCGGTCGGGCCGTGCTCGACGCGATCATCACCGGCAACTCGGCCGTGGTGACCTTCCTGGCGATCGTGCTGGCGCTGGTCGTCGGCGGCATCCTGATGATCCTCGCGGACCAGGACGTGCTCGACGAGTACAAGTACTTCTTCGCCGCCCCCGGCGAAGCGCTCTCCAGTTCCTGGACCCTGGTCTCGGACGCCTACACGGCGATGTTCAAGGGCGCGATCGTCAACCCGGACACCTTCTCCGACGGTTCGGTCGAGGACATCTTCCGGCCGATCTCCGAGACGATCACCCAGGCCACGCCGCTGATCTTCGGCGGTCTCGCGGTCTCGATCGCCTTCCGCACCGGGCTGTTCAACATCGGTGCGCAGGGGCAGATCATCGCCGGCGCGGTGTTCGCGTCGTGGGTGGGGTTCGTCGTCGACCTGCCGCCGGTGATCCACCTGGTCTTCGTGATCCTCGCCGGCGTGATCGGCGGCGGGCTGTACGCGGGCATCGCCGGTTTCCTCAAGGCCCGCTACGGCGCGCACGAGGTGATCGTGACGATCATGCTCAACCACATCGCGGTGCTGCTGCTCGGCTGGCTGCTGACCACCGACGCCTTCCGCCGGGGCGGCCAGTCGCAGCCGATCGGCAAGGACGCGAACGACAACGCGGTGCTGCCGAACCTGTTCGGCGACAGCCTGCGGATCCACTTCGGCATCATCCTGGCGCTGGTCGCGGCCGGGGTCTACTGGTGGCTGCTCAACCGCTCCACGCTCGGTTTCGAGCTGCGCGCGGTGGGCTCCAACCCGGAAGCGGCGCGTACGGCGGGCATGAGCGTGGCCCGCGCGCAGATCCTGGCGATGGTGATCGCCGGCGCGATGGCCGGTCTCGCCGGTGTCTCGCAGGTGATGAGCTCGACCAACCCGGCACACACGCTGACCCCTAGCATCGACGCCGGCATCGGCTTCGACGCGATCACCGTGGCCCTGCTCGGCCGCACCAAGCCGCTGGGCACCGTGCTGGCCGCCCTGCTGTTCGGCGCGCTGCGCGCGGGCGGCTCGACCATGCAGGCGTCCGCGAACGTGTCCGTCGACATCGTCATCGTCATCCAGGCCGTGATCGTGCTGTTCGTCGCGGCGCCGCCGCTGGTGCGCTCGATCTTCCGGCTGCGCGGGGCCCGCAAGGGCGCCGAGGGCGGGCCGTTGGCCGCCAAGGAGACCGTGGGGGTCCAGGCATGAGCGAGCGGAATCCTGAAGGAGGCACGCAGGTGGCGGACACCGTGATCGCCCCCCACGTGGAGGCACCGGTGACCCCCACCGGCGAGGCCGCCGACGTGGTGCGGGCCGCGGCTCGCAAGAAGGCCCTGATCACGGGCATCGGCTTCGTCCTGGTCGGGCTGTACGCGCTGTGGGCGTTCGGCTTCGGCACCCAGAGCGGCGTCGACGCGGTCTTCGGGATGAACGTGCCCAACCGCGACACCACCGAGGTCGGCGACCTGTCGCTGCCCGCGCGGGCCGTCGCGATCGCGATGTCCGTGGTGTGCATGATCGCGGGCGGCCTGCGGATCGCGCTGGACCGCTCGCGGGTGGCGATCCGGCTGAGCATCGCGCTGTTCCTGGTCGCGTTCGTGATCGCGTTCCTGGTGTGGGCGGTCGCGGGCAAGCAGATGTCCTTCGCGGGCGCCCTGCAGAACACCCTGCTGGCCGCCGTGCCGCTCGTGCTCGGCGCGCTCGCGGGCGTGATCGGCGAGCGCTCCGGCGTGGTCAACATCGCCATCGACGGTCAGTTCCTGTTCGGCGCGTTCGCCGCCGCGCTCACCGCCTCGGTCACCGGGTCGCTGTGGGCGGGGCTGGCCGCGGGCGCCGTGGCCGGTGGGCTGATCGGCGCCCTGCTCGCGGTCTTCGCGGTGCGCTACCTGGTCGAGCAGGTCGTCCTCGGTGTGGTGATCAACCTGCTGGTCGCCGGCATCACCGGCTTCCTGTACACGCAGCTCCTGCAGAAGGACCCCGAGGGCTACAACAACCCGGGCGTGTTCGAGAACATCCGGATCCCCGGTCTCGCCGACATCCCGGTGATCGGCCCGGTGCTGTTCGACGTGAACATCATCGTGTACCTGATGTACGCGCTGGTCGTGATCGTGCAGCTCGGCCTGTTCCACACCCGCTGGGGTCTGCGGGCCCGCGCGGTGGGCGAGCACCCGACGGCGGCGGACACGGTCGGCATCAAGGTCAACGCGACCCGCTACCGCAACGTGATGATGGCGGGCCTGATCGCCGGCATCGGCGGCGCGTTCCTGACCATCGGCACGGTGGGCACGTTCTCGAAGGACATGACCTCGGGCGCGGGCTACATCGCGCTCGCGGCGGTCATCTTCGGGCGCTGGCGTCCGCTGGGCGCGGTGGCCGCGGCGCTGCTGTTCGGCTTCACGAGCGCGCTGGCCACGTCGTTGCAGCCGCTGAACACCTCGATCCCCAGCCAGTTCCTGCAGATGATGCCGTACGTCGTGACGATCTTCGCGGTGGCCGGTCTGGTCGGCAAGGTGCGCGCGCCCGCGGCGGCCAACAAGCCCTACACGAAGGGCTGACGGGGTGCCGGACATTGATTGGCGCGCGCTGCGGGACGCGGCGACGGCGGCGATGCGGGGCGCGTACGCCCCGTACTCGAAGTATCCGGTCGGCGCCTCGGCGCTGGTGGACGACGGCCGGATAGTGTCCGGGTGCAATGTGGAGAACGCGTCGTACGGTCTCACGCTGTGCGCGGAGTGCGGCCTGGTGTCCGCGCTGCACCTGAGCGGCGGCGGCAGGCTCGTGGCGTTCTGCTGCGTGGACCGCGAGGGGGCGGTCCTGATGCCGTGCGGGCGCTGCCGACAACTGCTGTGGGAGCACGGCGGCGCCGAGATGTTGCTGGAAACCAAGCACGGGGTACGGCCGTTGCGGGAGATCCTGCCGGATGCCTTCGGGCCCGACGATCTTCGCTAGCACGAGCTCGTGACCCGAACAGGTCGCCTCGGCGGCCAAGAGAGAACGGACAGCATGGACGCGATTTCGGTCATCCGTACGAAGCGGGACCGCGGTGAACTGACGGCGGCTCAGATCGACTGGGTGGTCGATGCGTACACGCGCGGCGAGGTCGCGGACGAGCAGATGTCCGCGCTCGCGATGGCCATCCTGCTCAACGGCATGAACGCGACCGAGATCAACCGCTGGACCGACGCGATGATCGCCTCGGGCGAGCGGATGGACTTCTCGGGGCTGTCCCGGCCGACCGCGGACAAGCACTCGACCGGTGGCGTCGGCGACAAGATCACCCTGCCGCTCGCGCCGCTGGTCGCCGCGTGCGGGGTCGCGGTCCCGCAGTTGTCGGGGCGCGGCCTGGGCCACACCGGCGGCACGCTGGACAAGCTGGAGGCCGTGCCCGGGTGGCGGGCGGCGCTGTCCAACGACGCGATGATGCGCGTGCTCGAGGACGTCGGCGCGGTGATATGCGCGGCGGGCGACGGCCTCGCGCCGGCGGACAAGAAGCTGTACGCGCTGCGCGATGTGACCGGCACGGTCGAGGCCATCCCGCTGATCGCCAGCTCGATCATGAGCAAGAAGATCGCCGAGGGCACCGGCGCGCTGGTGCTCGACGTCAAGGTCGGCTCCGGCGCGTTCATGAAGAACCTGGCCGACGCGCGCGAACTGGCGCGCATCATGGTCCGGCTGGGTGTGGACCACGGAGTCAAGACGGTCGCGCTGCTGACCGACATGTCCACCCCGTTGGGGCTGACCGCGGGCAACGCGCTGGAGGTCCGCGAGTCGGTCGAGGTGCTCGCGGGCGGCGGTCCGGCGGACGTGGTCGAGCTGACCCTCGCGCTCGCGCGCGAGATGCTCGCGGCGGCCGGGCAGACCCGGATCGACCCGGCGGACGCGCTGCGCGACGGCTCCGCGATGGACGTGTGGCGCCGGATGATCCGGGCCCAGGGCGGCGACCCGGACGCGAAGCTGCCGGTGGCGCACGAGACCCAGGTGGTCACCGCGGCCTCGTCCGGCCTGCTGACCCGGATGGACGCCTACGAGGTCGGCGTCGCGGCCTGGCGCCTGGGCGCGGGCCGGGCCCGCAAGGAGGAGCGGGTGCAGGCAGGCGCGGGCGTCGAACTGCACGCCAAGCCGGGCGACATGGTCACCGTCGGGCAGCCGCTGATGACCCTGCACACGGACACCCCGGAGCGGTTCGACTACGCGAGCGAGATCCTCGCCGACGCGGTCACGATCGCGCCGGCCGGCACCGCCTTCGAGGCCACCCCGATCCTGATCGACCGGATCGGCCCGACGGCCTGAGGCTGCGCCGCACACGGCCAGGCCCTCGACTCCCGACCGGGAGGCGAGGGCCTGATCGCGTGGGGCGGTGGGCCGGCTCGCGGCGTGCGGGCACCACGCCCCCGCCCCTCTCCCGACAACGGACCCGCCGGGATCACGGAACGGGTCCCGGTCACGACCCCGCGACGCCGTAGCGGCCGTGGAAGACGTTGTGCTCCAGGGCCCGGCGCCCGGGATGGCGCCGCTCCTCGGCCGGTCGGCCGACCGCGACGATCAGCGCGATCGCCAGATCGTCGCGGTCCGCGACGCCGATCGCCCGTTTGACCAGATCCTCGTCCCAGCCGTTCATCGGCGACGTGGCCAGGCCCAGTTCGGTCGCGGCGAGCATGACGTACGTGGCGGCGATCATCGCGTCCTTGACCGCGTACTCGCGCAACAACCCGCGTGCCGCCAGGCCTTGCTGGAATTCCTGCGAGGCGGCGGCGAACATGGTCGCGAACTCGGCGCTCCAGGCGTCGTTGCGGCGGGCGAGCTCGTACACGTCGGCACGCTCCTCGCGCCAGGCCTGCGGCTCGGCGACGAAGACCAGCAGGACCGGCGCCTCCCGGGCCTGCGGTTGACCGCCGGTGGCCTCGATCAGGCCCGCGCGGCCCGCGCCGTCGGTGACCACCACGATCGAACGGTCCTGGAGGTTCCAGCTCGTGGGGGCTTCGACGGCGAGTTCGAGCAGCGCGCGCAGGGTGTCGGCCGGGATGGGCTCGGAGCGGTAGTGGCGGACCGTGCGGCGCGCGCGGATGGCCTCGGCCACCGAGCCGGCCCGGATCGACGTGCCGTTGCCCGAGCCGTGGTGGTCCGACACGTGGTCGGCCGGTGTGCGGATGTTCGACGTGTGGTTGCTCATGGCCATAATTCTTGGAGAGCCACTCTCTAGTGGGAAGTAGGCACTAATTGGTGCGCTACTCTCCCCGTATGGTGACCATCGTCGAATCGGTCGGCCTCCCCGCCGACGTCTACAGCGCCAAGTGCGCGACGCGTCAGGTACTGGACCACATCGCCGGCAAGTGGACGGTGCTGATCGTGGACGCGCTGCGGGACGGCACGATGCGGTACACGGACCTGAGCCGCCGGATCGAGGGGGTGTCGCAGAAGATGCTCACGCAGACCCTGCGCAGCCTGGAGGCGGACGGCTTCGTGCTGCGTACGGTGACCCCGACCATCCCGCCCCGGGTGGACTACGAACTCACCGAACTCGGCCGCAGCCTGGGCGAGCCGATCCGCGCGCTGCGCGAGTGGACCGAGACGCACATCAACGAGATCGAGCGGGCCAGGATCGTGGCCGGCGAGCGCAAGGCGGCCCAGGGCTACTGACCGCGTCGGTCACAGTGCCCGCAGGAGCAGGGCGGCGATCGCCACGGACGAGGCGAGGATCACGAACAGGCAGCCGAGCAGCGCGCAACCCGCGCGCACGGTGTGCGGTCGGTACACCCGGCCGAAGTCGTCGCGGTCGCCCGGGCGGTGCCCCGGGACCGGGTCGTGCCGCTCGTCCATGGCGCCCAGCATGCCAAGGCCGGCCGGGGCCCGCATCGGGCCCCGAACCGGCCCGCGCGCACCGCTCAGGCGGTGGAGCGCGCGGGGTGCGCGCGGGGCCGCCGCCGGATCGCCGCGGGCGCCGTCGCCGCGCCGGTCACCCGGCCCCTGAGCCCGAGGGCGACCCACCCCGCCGCCGCCATCAGCACCAGCACGAGCAGCACCGCGCCCGCCCAGCCGTGGCCGTGGAAGGCGACGCCGCCGATCGGGCCACCCGCGCTCGCGCCGAGGTAGTAGGCCGCCAGATACAGCGCGGACGCCTGCGCGCGGCCCTCGGTGACCCGCAGGCCCACCGCCGAACTGGCCGCCGAGTGGCCCGCGAAGAAGCCCGCCGTGAGCACGATCAGGCCCACCACGACCAGCGCCAGGTTGTCCGGCAGGGTCAGCAGCGCACCCGCGGCGGTGATCGCCGCCGCGGCCCACAACGTCGCGCGGTGCCCGATCCGGCCGACCAGCCGACCCGACGCGGCCGAACTGAAGGTGCCCGCCAGGTAGATCACGAAGATCGCGCCGACCACCGTCTGCGGCAGCCCGAACGGCTCGGCGAGCAGCCGGTAGCCGAGGTAGTTGTAGACCGTGCCGAACGCCGCCATGAAGACCATGCCGAGCAGGTACAGCCGGCGCAGCACCGGATCCGCCACGTGCGAGCGCAGTACGCCGGTGAGTTGCCGGGCGGTCATGGTCGACGGGGTGAAGTTGCGCGACGGCGGCAGCAACACCCGGAAGGCGATCGCCGACCCGAGCGCCAGCAGGCCGACCGCCACCAGCGCGACCCGCCATCCGCCCAGGTCCGACGCCAGGCCGGTGACCAGTCGGCCGCCCATGCCGCCGATGCTGTTGCCCGCCACGTACAGCCCCATCGCCGAGCCGAGCGAGGGGCCGTCGACCTCTTCGGCGAGGTAGGCCATCGCGGTCGCGGGCAGTCCGGCCAGCGCCACGCCCTGCACCGCGCGCAGCACGACCAGGGTGCCGAAGTCCGGTGCGAACGCGGCCAGTACGCCCAGCAGGGCCGCGCCGAACACGGAGATCGTCATCACCCGGGAGCGGCCCCACCGCTCGGACAACATGCTCACCGGGATCACCGCCAGAGCCAGTGCGCCGGTGGTCACCGACACGGACAGGCTGGCCGTCGCCGGGTCCAGGTGGAACCCGTCGGACAACTCCGGCAGCAGCGTCTGGGTGGCGTAGAGCATCGCGAAGGTCGAACAGCCAGCGGCGAACAGTGCCAGGTTGACCCGACGGTAGGCGCGCGAACCGCGCGTGTGCCGGACGGGAGCGGTGGTCGGGTCGGTGGTTGGGGCGGGGTCCGAAGCACTGTTCGAAGCGGGCATGTGTACGAAACTAGGCCGCGCCCTTTCATGCGTCCAATGCATGTTTAGGGAAGAATCCATGCCGTGTCGTATGACAGCAGATCAGCCGAGGTTTCCGCGGCCATCGCCCCGCTCCTGACCCAATTCGCCGCGGTCGCACGCGAGGAGCACATCACTCGGGCCGCCGCCGGGCTGGGTGTTCCGCAGCCCACGCTCAGCCGCACGATGGCCCGACTGGAGGCCGACGTGGGTGTCCCGCTGCTGGCCCGGACCGGTCGCGGGGTCGCGCTCACCCGGCAGGGTCACACCCTGCTCGGCTACGTGGAACAGGCGCTCGCGCTGCTGGAGCGCGGGCTGGACGAGGTGATCGAGGACGCGGGCGGGGCGCGCGGCAAGGTCGCGTTCGGGTTCCTGCACACGATGGGCCCCGAGGCGGTGCCCGGCCTGCTGCGCGCCTTTCGGGTGCACCACCCCGGGATCCGGTTCCAGTTGGTCCAGGACTCCGCCTCGGCGATGTTGGAGCGGATGCGGGCCGGCGAACTCGACCTGTGCCTGACCGCTCCGCTGCCGGACGCGCCGGACCTGGCCGTGCGCGCGCTGGACGTTCAGCGGCTCTACCTGGTGGTGCCGGCCGACCATCGGCTCGCGCACCGCCGTCGGGTGCGCTTGGCCGAGGCGGCCGAGGAGGTGTTCGTGTGCATGGAGCCGGGCTACGGGATGCGCCGGATCACCGACGCGCTGTTCGCCGAGGCGGGGTTCGTGCCCAGGATCGCCTTCGAGGGCGAGGAGGCCGAGACGCTGCGCGGCCTGGTCGCGGCGGGCCTGGGCGTCTCGCTGCTGCCCGCCCCCGACGCCCCGCGCCCGGGCACCGTGCACCTGGCCGTCACGGCCCCCCGCGCCTTCCGCACCATCGGCCTCGCCTGGATGCCGGCCCGGCCCGAAACCACCCCCGTACGCCTGTTCCGCGAATTCGCCCTCGGCCGCCGCGGCCACCTGCTGCACCCCGAGCACGCCCACCCCGCCCCCACGACCCGACCGCCGGCACAGGCCGCCCCGTAGGCCGGCGCCAAAGCCACTCCGTAGGTCACCGCCAAAGCCCCCGTGGGCCGGCGCCAAAGCCACCCCGACAAAGAGCGGGTGATCTACGCGCGTAGGCAGTAAAGTCCTTTCATGTACAGCAGTCACCCGAACACGCCCGCTGCCTCGCCCACGGTCGAGCAGATCCGGCGTGCACCCAAAGTCCTGCTCCACGACCACCTCGACGGTGGGCTCCGCCCCGCCACGATCATCGAACTCGCCGAGGCGGCCGGATACGACCGCCTCCCCAGCGCCGACCCCGAGGCGCTCGGCACGTGGTTCCGCGAGGCCGCCGACTCCGGCTCGCTGGAGCGCTACCTGGAGACCTTCGACCACACCGTGGCGGTGATGCAGACCCGCGAGGGCCTGTTCCGGGTCGCCGCCGAATGCGCCGAGGACCTCGCCGCCGACGGTGTGGTGTACGCCGAGATCCGCTACGCCCCCGAACAACACCTGGAAGCCGGCCTGACCCTGGACCAGGTGGTCGAGGCGGTCGAGGCGGGCTTTCGCGAGGGCGAGCGCCGCGCGGCCGAGGCCGGCAACCGGATCAAGGTCGGTGCGCTGCTCACCGCGATGCGGCACGCGGCCCGCTCGCTGGAGATCGCCGAACTCACCAACCGGCACCGCGACATGGGCGTGGTCGGCTTCGACATCGCCGGCGCCGAGGCGGGCTTCCCGCCCACGCGCCACCTGGACGCGTTCGAGTACCTCAAGCGCGAGAACAACCACTTCACCATCCACGCCGGCGAGGCGTTCGGCCTGCCCTCGATCTGGCAGGCGCTCCAGTGGTGCGGCGCGGACCGACTGGGCCACGGCGTGCGGATCATCGACGACATCACGGTCAAGGACGACGGCAGCGTCGAACTCGGCCGGCTCGCCGCGTACGTGCGCGACAAGCGCATCCCGCTGGAGATGTGCCCGACCTCGAATCTGCAGACCGGCGCCGCCACGTCCTACGCGGATCACCCGATCGGCCTACTGCGCCGACTCTATTTTCGGGTGACCGTGAACACTGACAACCGTTTGATGAGCGGTACGTCGATGACCCGGGAGTTCGAGCACCTCGTCGAGGCGTTCGGCTACGGCCTGGACGATCTCCAATGGTTCACCGTCAATGCCATGAAGAGCGCCTTCCTGCCCTTCGACGAGCGGCTCGCGATGATCAACGAGGTGATCAAACCCGGCTATGCCGCGCTCAAGTCGGAATGGCTTTTCGGTCGGAGCTGACCTTTCGTGGGTGCGCCCGACCGATTCGGACTGATTTAGACCGATTCAGATCGCGGGCGCACCCCGAAGCCCCTCCGGGTTCGGGCGGACGGTCTGGCCTGACCCGAAGCGGGTGTTTTGCGCATTCCGCGTCCGATTCGCTACGTTGCGGTCTCACTTCGTAACGGGGTGTGTTTCGCCCCGCCCGAATCGAGAAACCGAGGATGCACATGCGATCGGTAACGCGTAAGGCGGCCATCACGGCCGGGCTCGGCGCGGCAATGGCAGCGGGCGCCGCGGGCTCCGCGAGCGCCGTGCCGGTGACCGACCTGGTCGAGGGACTGGCCCCGGCCGCCGCAACGGCCCAGGCGGCCCTGCCGGATGCCGCCGCGCCGTTCCCGCTGACCCAGGTCACCGACGCGCTCCCCGTCGGCGAGGTGCTCACCCCGGGCCACACGGCCGGGACCGTGGCCCACGGCATGGAGCAGAGCATGGAGCAGGGCATGGGCGGCCTCGCCGCGCAGGGCACCCCGGCCAAGGGCGGCCTGGGCTCGCCGCTCAACGCGCTGCCCACCGACACGCTGCCGACGGGCGAGTCCTCGCCGCTCGGTGGCACGCCGCTCGGGGAACTGCCGCTGGGTGGACTGCCTCTCTGACATCCGCATCGGGTTCCGCACCTGCCGCCGGGCCGGGTCGTCGGCGCGGAACCGGTCGGTCCTGTCGTGCCACGGGCCGTGTCCATCGCGTGTCGATCCTGCGCGAGGACACGGCTTCGTCGCGCCGCACGCGGGGCGTCGTCGTGCCCGCGCGGCTTCGGCCCGCCGGCCGCCGACCCGGCACGGGCCGCCGATCCGTCACAGCGAGTCGTACATGTCCTTGGCCACATCGCCCAGATACGGCCCCGTCATGGTGCGCGAATTCCGCGTGGTCACCCCCAGTGAGACATTGCTGACCAGGTAGCTTCGCCCGTCCACCTCGGCGAACCAGCCACCGCCGGAGGACCCGCCGGTCATCGTGCAGCCCATCCACAACATGTCCGGCTGCGGCCAGCCGTCCTCGCGGAAGTCCGTGGTCGGCGACGAGCACGTGTAGAGCGCGGTGCCGTCGTAGGGCGTGTCGCCCGGGTAGCCGAACGACTGCACGCGAAGGTGTCGCGGCGCGTTCCAGAGCACGTCCGCGCCCGCTCCCGCCGCGTCCTCCAGAGTGCGCCCGCTCCGCGAGTCGACGATGAAGGCGCCGTAGTCGAACGGTGACGCGCTCGCGTCCGACCCGCCCGGATCGGCGTTCTGCGCCCACTGGTTGCTCACCGTGATCCGCCGGGCCGGCCACCGTCCGTACGGTTCGCGCTCCGCCGGAGTGCGACCCGCGCCGTTGTACCCCGGCACGAAGGTGACCTTGTCGTAGAAGTCCTTGTCCCGGCCGCCGTGCAGACAGTGCGCCGCCGTCCACACCATGTTGCCGGTGGGGTGGTGCACGACCGTGCCGCTGCACTCGGCGACGCCCTCCGGCGTCCGGAAGAAGATCTTGCCCCGGATCGCCGTTTCGGGCTCGGTGTACGGCGAGGCCACCCGGCGCGCCTGGATCGTCGGCGGCTGACGGTAGTCCGCCTCGGGCCGCTGCTGCTCCTGGTCGGGCAACTGCGGCGGCTGTTGGTCGGGCGAGATCTCCGCGCCCCGGGGCTTGGCCTCGTCCTGCCGGTCCTGGTCCCAGAACCCCCGGGTGTCCTCGACGTCCCTGTCGCTGTACTGCTTCGAGTTCATCGCCTGCGTGCGCCCGGCCTCGACCGCCAGCGTGCCGCTGAGCACCAGCCCGACCAGGGTCACCAGGACGCCGGCGATCACCGACATGGTGATGATGAGGTTCTTGTTGTGTGTGCTTCCCGGTTGCATGTCCCCGCCCCCCGACCGAGCGCACGGCCCGGAACCCTCCGGTCCCGCGAGACCACTCGATCGAACCGCCTACCCATCCGTTGATCGGATGATAGGCGCCGGTGCGGTCGGGCCGTTGCTCCGTCCCGCCTCGCTCAGTCCTGGGGCAGCAGGATCCACAGCGCGATGTACAGCAGGAACTGCGGGCCCGGCAGCAGGCAGGAGAGCACGAACACCACGCGGACGGTGGTGACGGACCAGCCGTAGCGGCGGGCGATGCCGGCGCAGACGCCGGCGATCCGGCGGCCGTGACGCGGGCGACTGAGGGTCGCGGTGCTCATGGTCATGGCGCTTCCTCCTCGATGCGGCGGCGCCTGACGCGGCGTCGTCGTACTTCGAAGGTAGGACGATTCGGACCCGGCCACATCCATCGCAGGACCCGGCTCGCTCATCCGCCTCGGGGAGTAAGGGTCTTCCCGGAAGGGCGCGATTGCGGCCAGTCCTTGTCGAACGCCGACGGCGGACCGGAGGCCCGGGCGCCGGGGGACGGCGTGGCCGTGGTCTTGCGGCTGATGTCGAGATAGTTCTCGCACCGGTAGCTCTCCGGCGCCGTGCGTCGACCCGCGAGCAGCACCGTGTCGCCGCCGGAAGCGCTCTGCAGCGTGCAGACCACCTGCCCGAGCGCGATCGTGGCCAGCGCCGACAGCGGCGCGTCCAGCCGGAACAGGGTGGGCGGGTCGCCCTCGCGCCGGTCGGCCGCGACCAGGCCGCCGGCGGGCAGCGCGGTGGTGTACCCGTCCAACGCCTCGGCGTCGTTGGGGCCCAGGTGCAACTCCTCCAGGAGCTGGTTGACCTGGTCGGTGCGCGGCTTGTCCGGGACCGCCTCGGCGGGCCGCAACAACAGCCGGCCGCCCCGGGGAAGCGCCTGGAGCCGGTTGTCCTTCACCAGGTAGACGATGTGCCGCTCCGAGCCGGGCAGCCGGCTCTGCGCGGACGGCGCCGTACGACTGGCCGGCTTCCCGGCCCCCACCGGTCCCTCGGTCGGCCGGATCCCGCACGACGTGAGCGCGGCGAGCACACCGGTCGTCGCGAAGATCACGATCGGAAGCCGCCGGCGGGGTCTCAACGCCTGTCTCCTCGCTCGTCGTGCGTGCCGGCACCGGTGCCGCCGAGGTCGGCGCCGGCGTGCTCCGGGTGCTCCGCGATCTCGGCGTCGAGGTCGGCGTGCACGCCGTCGTCCTCCACGCCCTCGTCCGGGTCGATTATCTCTTCGAGTTCGGGCGGCACCAGCGGCAGGCGCAGGGTGAACTTGGCACCGCCGCCCGGCATGTTCGACGCGTACGCGGTACCGCCGTGGATCCGCGCGTTCTCCATCACGATGGACAGCCCCAACCCGCTGCCCTCGGACCGCGCCCGCGAACTGTCCGCCTTGTAGAAACGGTCGAACACGTGCGGCAGTACGTCCTCGGGGATGCCCGGACCGGTGTCGGAGACCTCGATCACGAGATCCTCCTCCGGACCGGCGAGCATTCCGGGTATCGCCACGCGCGGTTCGTGGTGGATCTCGACGGTCACCGGCGAGCCGCCGTGCCGCAACGCGTTGCCGACCAGGTTGGAGACCATGACGTCCAGTCTGCGCGGGTCCACCCGGGCCAGGATGCCCCGGGGTGCCCGAAGGTCCACCGCGTCCATCCAGGCACGCGCGTCCAGGCACGCGGTGACCAGGTCGGTGATGTCCACCTCGTCGGCGACCAGCGCCGCGGTGCCCGCGTCGAACCGGGACACCTCCATCAGGTCCTCGACCAGCGTGGCCAGCCGCTCGATCTCGGCGACCACCAACCGGGCGGCCGGCGCGCCCTGTTCGCCGAGGCTGTCCGCCTCCTCCTCGAGCAACTCGCTGACCGCGGTCATCGCCGCCAAGGGGGTGCGCAACTCGTGCGAGACGTCCGCGACGAAGCGGCGCGAGGACGACTCCAGCGCGCGCAGTTCGGCGACGCTGCGCTCCAGCTTCTCCGCCGCGTCGTTGAAGGTCCGGGACAGGTCCGCGAGTTCGTCCGAGCCGCGCACGTCCAGCCGGGTGTCCAGACGACCCGCGCCCAGCTCGCGCGCGGCGTGCCCGAGCCGGCGCACCGGGCGCAGGATGTGCCGCGCGGCGAACAGCGCGACCACCGCCGCCGCGCCCAGCGCCAGCAGGGTGCCCACGATCAGGTAGCGGGCCAGCGAGTTGAGGTCGGCCTGCTCGTCCTTGAGCGACTTGAACATGTAGCCCGTCGGCCCGTTGGGCACCACCCGGGTGCCGCCGACCAGGTAGGGCTGCCCCTCGATGTCGATCCGCTGGAAGTACATGTGGAAGCCACCGCCGCCGTCGGCGGTCTGCACCATGCGCTGCAGCCTCGCGGGCACCCGCTCCAGCGGGAACCGGGTGGGGTTGGAGGCGACCGGGCGACCGTCGGCGCCGACCAGGACCACGGAGTAGCCGAAACTGCTCTCCCGCATCTGGTCGACGGCGGGCCCCAGATCGGCCTGGTCCGGGTGCTCCGGGAGACCCGCGGAGACCCGGCCGAGGTTGTCCCGGAACTCGGTGAGCACCGAGTCCTGCGCGCGCTCCAGCACGGCGGTCCGGGTCAACCAGTAGGCGATGCCGGACGCGGCGACCGCGGCGATCAAGGCGACCAGCGCGAAGGCGACGAGTACCCGGAACCGCAACGAGCGCAGCTTCAGGGTCGGGGCGACCCGACGGACGATCCGGCGTACCAGCGGCGGCCGGCCCGTCACTGGGGCGGGTCGAGGCGGTAGCCGACGCCCCGGACGGTGCGGATCAGTGTCGGTGCGGACGGGGTCTGCTCCACCTTGGCGCGCAGCCGCTGGACGCACGCGTCCACCAGGCGCGAGTCGCCGAGGTAGTCGTGCTCCCACACCAGGCGCAACAACTGCTGCCGGGAGAGCGCCTGACCGGGCCGCCGGCTCAGCTCGACCAGGAGCCGCAGCTCGGTCGGGGTGAGCTGGAGCTCCTCGCCGGCCTTGGTCACCGTCATCGCGTTGCGGTCGACCACCAGGTCGCCGAACACCGACGCGTCGGACACCTCGCGCTCGCCGCGGCGCAACACCGCGCGGATGCGGGCGTCCAGCACGCGCGGCTGGACCGGCTTGACCACGTAGTCGTCGGCGCCGGACTCCAGGCCGACCACGACGTCGATGTCGTCGTTGCGCGCGGTGAGCAGGATGATCGGCAGCGAGTCGGTGCGGCGGATCCGCCGGCACACCTCGAAGCCGTCGATGCCCGGCAACATCACATCGAGCACGATCAGGTCGGGGCGCTGCTCGCGCCACCGTTCCAGGCCGGCCTCACCGGTGGCAGCGGTGACCACGCGATGGCCCTGGCGCCCCAGGGCGAGTTCGAGTCCGGTTCGTACGGACTCGTCATCCTCGATAAGCAGCAGGTAGGGCACGCAGGCCATTGTGTCTGACGTCACGGCTGGGAAGAACACGGGGAGGCCCCTTCCGGTTCGCCGCCCGAGGTCGCTGTTGCATACCTGTGACAGCTCACCGACCTGACGATGAAGCCCGCCCAGCAGGCTGTACATCGTGAACGAGCGCCGAACCGGGGGAGAAGTCATGCAGTCCCAGACGCAGTCGCAGGGCATCCGCAAGGACAACCGCCGTACCGTCGTCGCCCTTGCCCCGCTGAACGGCAACGCGCGTAGTGCTTCGTGCACGGACAGTGTCGACGACGAATTCACCGCGTATGTCCGTGAGCGCCGGTCGGCGCTGTTCGCCACCGCGTACCACCTCACGGGTGACCGCAACGAGGCCGAGGACCTGTTGCAGAGCGCGTTGATGAGCACGTACCAGGCGTGGGGTCGGATCCAGGACAAGGCCGCGCTGGGCGGCTACCTGCGCCGCACGATGACCAACCTGCACATATCGGCCTGGCGTCGTCGTCGGATCAACGAGTACCCCTCGGAGGAGCTGCCCGAGCGTCCGGACGGTTCGGACTCGATGGGCGACACCGAGCTGCGTGCGGTGCTCTGGCGCGCGCTGGCCAAGCTGCCCGAGCCGCAGCGCACCATGCTGGTGCTGCGCTACTACGAGGGTCGCACCGACCCCGAGGTGGCCGAGGTGCTCGGTTGCAGCGTCGGCACGGTCAAGTCGAGCATCTGGCGCGCGCTGCGCCGGCTGCGCGAGGACGACGCGCTGAGCTTCGGTGCCGACGAGGCGTTCGCCGAACTCGTCGCCTGAGCTCCGGAGTTCGTTGCCCGAACTCGGCCCGATCATCGGGTCCCACCACGTGATCGCGTTCGCGATCCGATGCGATCCGCGCGCGCCGCGCGAACTCGTTCGCCCGCCCGCGTCTTTGCTCGCGTCGCGGTTTCCCCTGTGCAGTTGTGCCGTGCGGTTGTGCGTCGTACCGGTGTCGATGGTCCCGGGCCGGATGTGTCATCGGCAGGGACGGCGGATGGGGTTGTGACGGTTCCGTCGAATCGGGAGCGGATTCGGGACATCGGCGCACGGGGCGCCGAATTGCGCTCGACGTAGTCGAGTGGCTACGTTGCGTGGTCGATCCCCTAGTCGACAGGGAAGGGCCATCGCCATGTCCTCCGTACTTCGCACCGTGCTCGCCGCCACATCCCTCGGCGCCGCCGCCGCGTTCGGCATCGCCGGGAGCGCCACGGCCGCGCCCGTCGCGCCCGACGAGATCTCCCGTACCGACGTGCCCGCGGCCGGCCAGGGCGCCGCCGCGGCGACCGGAGCCGTGCTCGGCGTCGTGGAGCGCGCGCAACTCAACCCGATGAACGGCGGCGGCCTGAACCCGCTGTCCAACAGCGTCGGCACCGACGTGGGCGACACGCCGGTCGGCACCAGCCTGGTCACCGGCGACCTCGCCGACGGGATGACCGTGCGGGACGCGCTCGATCAACTCTGAACCGGCCGGCCACCGCACCCGGCGCGCGCCGGCCCCCTGCCGCCAGGCCCGTGCCCGTCTACCCTGAGCCGCGGACACGGCCACGGGGAGGCACTCGGATGCGGCAGGAAACGGATCGTTTGCGGGAGCCGGCGGCATGGGCGCTGGTCGGCTTCGTGGCACTCCAATTGGCGGTCGACGCGTTGCGCGTCCTGTTCGGCGTGGGCTCGGGGGTGCACGGGTTCCGGGCGCGTGCCTATGGCGGTCAGTCCGCCCTGCTCGACGTGCTCACGCCGGTGCTGCTCGCCGGCGCGGTGCTGCTGGCGACGCACGCCGGCCGGCCCACGCCCAGGGCCCGGGTGATCACCCGGGCCGCGCTCGGAGTGCTCGCCCTACAGGGCGCCGTGGGGCTGACCGCGGCGCTGGGCGGGCTCGCCTACGACGGCGGCGGGTTCGCCGACATACCGGCCGGGGCCCGGGTCGAACAGAGCGCGATCAACGTGGGTGTCCTGGTCATGTTCGCGCTGTGCGCCTGGTTCCTGCTCGTGGTCCTGGGCGCGCCGGCCACGCCGACGGTCACCCGCGGCAAGTCGCTGCCGCATCAGGAATGGCTCTCGCACGGGCGGGACGCGACGGGCGCCGGCCAACCGGTCGGCACATCCGGGCAATACCCGGCGTATTCCGGGTCGGGCGCCCGCTACGCCGGCGCCACCGGCGAACACCACACCCCGACGGACGCGGACCGGCCCCGGGTCAGTGGTCCCGAACCGAGTGCCGAGCCGGCGTCCACGCCGCCGCGCGGCGCCGCGACCGGATCACGGACCGCCGTTTCCGAGACCGGCCCGCAGCCGGTCGTTTCCGCGAGCACTCCGGGCACCGGCACCCCGGCCGTGCCGCCCCGGCCGGGCACTCCGCCGGCGCCGCCCGCGCACGGGGGGACCCGGCCGTGACCGCCGAGGTCGAGACGGAGTCGGTGCGGGAGATCCCGCCGCCGCCTCGGCTGTGGCGGCTGCGCCGGCGCACCGGCACGTTCGGCCGCGGTGTGGTCGGCCTGGTCTTCGCGGGCGCGGTGCTGGTGACCGGGGCGCGGCTGCTGGTGTTCGACGCGATGTGGCCGGTCGCGATCGTGACCGTCTTCGCCCCGTACGCGGCGGCGGCCTCGGTGCTGGTGCTGATCGGGGCCGCGCTGCTGCGGATGCGGTTGACCCTGCTCGTCGCGCTGGGCCTGGTGGTCGTGCACACCCTGTGGATGTTGCCGAGGCTGACCCCCGCCGACGGCCCCGCGCCCGGCGGCGTGCGGTTGCGCGTGATGACCTCGAACGCCTACCTCGGCAAGGCGGACCCGGTCCGGATCACCGAACTGGTGCGCCGCGAGCGGGTGGACGTGCTGGCCGTGGAGGAGCTGACGCCCGAACTGGCGGCGGGCCTGGAGCGGGCCGGCCTGACCCGGGAGCTCCCGTACTCGGCCGGAGCCGGCGAGCCCGGCGCGGCCGGACTGGCGATCTACGCGCGCCGGCCGCTGACCGAGGAGCGGCTGCTGCCCGAGCGCACCACGATGCCGATGCCCGGCGCCACCCTGGAGGTGGACGGGCGCCCGGTCCGGATCCAGGGCGTGCACACCATCCCGCCGATACGCGGGCAGGCCGGGAAGTGGGCCCACGACATGGACGCGCTGCGCCGCGAGGCGGAGCGGCGCACGCTGCCCGCGATCTTTCTCGGCGACTTCAACGCGACCTCGGACAACGCCTCGTTCCGCGCGCTCACCGGCGCCGGGCTGCGGGACGCGCACGAGGAGCGCGGCCGGGCCCTGGTGCGCACCTGGCCGATGGCGTACTTCCACGGCCTGCCGCCGCTGTTCGGGATCGACCACGTGCTGGTCACCGGCGGGATCGCGGTGGTCTCGGTGTCCGAACACCGTGTGCCGCACACCGATCACGCGGCGGTGATCGCCGAGCTGTCGCTGCGCTGACCGCTCGTCAAGATCCCGTCAGGAATGCCCTCACCCGCGTCGATGCCGTGTCAAGAGGCCCGAGACGGTGGCCGCGCGCGGCTAGCGTCGAGTCCCACAAGGCGGTTCGCCCGGGCGACCGCACTTTCGCAACTTTGAGGATCTGATCGCATGTCCGCCCTGTTCGCCCTCTTCGCCCTCGTCGTGATCGCCCGCGTCCTGGCCACCTGGAAGCTCTCCACCCGGCGGCTCGCCGACGCGAAGGGCCCGGCGACAAAGACCCGCGCCGCCCGCGTGCTCGCGGCCTGAGGACGGTAGCGACAGAAGGACCGTCACCCACATGGGTGACGGTCCTCGCGCTGTCGCCCCCGGAGCGGTCCGGCGGCCGGCGCCCGACCGCCCGGAGCGGTCCGGCGGTCAGTGCCCGGTCGGGTGCCAGACCGTGCGGATCTCGGTGAACGCCAGCATCCGACCCGTGCCCGGGTCCGCCGACCAGTCCGGCTCCTTGGCCTCGGGGCGCACCACGCGCTTGAGGTTGTCCGCCGCCGCGATCTCCAGGTCGCGCGCCGACGCGACCCCCGCGTCCGGCGCCACGCCGGTCAGGTCGATCGCGTTGACGTCCTGGTGGGACGCGAGCGTCGGGGCGATCTCGGCCGGGTGCCCGGTCAGGATGTTGATCACCCCGCCCGGCAGGTCGGACACCGCGAGCACCTCGGCGAAGGACAACGCGGGCAGCGCCGAGGCGCCCGCCGCGAGCACGACGGCGGTGTTGCCGGTGGCGATCACCGGCGCGACCGCGCTGGTCAGGCCCAGCAGCGACGAGCGCTGCGAGGCGATCACCGCGACCACGCCGGTGGGCTCGGGCGTCGACCAGTTCGCGAACGGACCCGCGACCGGGTTGGCGCCGCCCGCGACCTGGGCGAGCTTGTCGGTCCACCCGGCGTACCAGACCCAGCGGTCCACGGCCGCGTCCACCGACGCGAGCGCCTTGGTCCGGCCGATGCCCTCGGCCGCGGCGACCTCGGTCGCGAACTGCTCGCGCCGACCCTCCAGCATCTCGGCGATCCGGTACAGGATCTGGCCCCGGTTGTAGGCGGTGGCGCCCGACCAGCCCGGGAACGCCTTGCGCGCCGCGACGACCGCGTCGCGGGCGTCCTTGCGGCTGCCGCGCGGCGCGTTCGCCAGGGTCCGGCCCTTGCTGTCGGTCACCGCGTACACCCGCCCGCTCTCGGACCGGGGGAACTTGCCCCCGACGTACAGCTTGTAGGTCTTCAACACCTCAAGGCGCTCAGACATCGAGGTAGGCCTCCAGCCCATGGCGGCCACCCTCGCGGCCGAAGCCCGACTCCTTGAACCCGCCGAACGGCGAGGCCGGGTCGAACTTGTTGAACGTGTTGGTCCACACGACGCCCGCCCGCAACCGCTGCGCGGTCCACAGGGCCTTGGCGCCCTTCTCCGTCCACACGCCGGCGGACAGGCCGTACGCGGAGTTGTTCGCCTTCTCCACCGCCTCGGCGGGGGTGCGGAAGGTCTGCACGGTCAGCACCGGGCCGAAGATCTCGTCCCGGGCGATCCGGTGTGCCTGGGTGACGCCGGTGAACACCGTCGGCGGGAACCAGAAGCCCTTGTCGGGCAGCTCGCCGGCCAACGACCAGCGCTCGGCGCCCTCGGCCTCGCCCGCCGCGACCAGTTCCTGGATCCGGGAGAGTTGCGCGGCCGAGTTGATCGCGCCGACGTCGGTGTTCTTGTCCAGCGGGTCGCCCACGCGCAGCGTCTTGATCCGCCGGGTCAGGCTCGCCAGCAGCTCCTCGGCCACCGACTCCTGCACCAGCAGCCGCGAGCCGGCGCAGCAGACCTGGCCGCCGTTGAAGAAGATGCCCTCGACGATGCCGTCCACGGCGGAGTCGATCGCGGCGTCGTCGTAGACGATGTTCGCGGCCTTGCCGCCGAGTTCGAGGGTGACCCGCTTGCGGGTGCCCGCGATGGTGCGGGCGATCTCCTTGCCCACGGCGGTGGAGCCGGTGAACGCGACCTTGTCCACGTCCGGGTGCGCGATCAGCGCGCGACCGGTCTCGCCGGCGCCGGTGACGATGTTCAGCACACCGTCCGGCAGCCCGGCCTCGACGCAGATCTCGGCGAAGCGCAGCGCGGTCAGCGGGGTGCTCTCGGCCGGCTTGAGCACCACGGTGTTGCCGCCCGCGAGGGCCGGCGCCACCTTCCAGGCCAGCATCAGCAGCGGGAAGTTCCACGGGATGACCTGACCGGCCACACCGATCGGCTTGGGGTCGGACCCGAAGCCGGCGTGCGCGAGCTTGTCGGCCCACCCCGCGTAGTGGAAGAAGTGCGCCGCGACCAGCGGGATGTCCACGTCGCGCGACTCGCGGATCGGCTTGCCGTTGTCGATCGACTCCAGGACCGCGAGCTCGCGCCCGTGCTCCTGGATCAGCCGGGCGATCCGGAACAGGTACTTGGCCCGCTCCGCGCCGGGCAGCGCCGACCAGGACTTGAACGCCTTGCGCGCGGCCTTGACCGCGCGGTCCACGTCCGCCTCGCCGCCGACCGCGATCTCGGCCAGCACCTCCTCGGTCGCCGGGTTCACCGTCTTGAGCCGACCGCCGTCCGCCGCGTCGGCGAACTTTCCGTCGATGAACAGCCCGTACGCCGGGGCGATGTCGACGATCGCGCGCGACTCGGGCGCGGGCGCGTACTCGAATGGGTTGCCCATGGCTGTCAGTCCACCGTCACGTAGTCGGGGCCGGAGTAGCGGCCCGTGGCCAGCTTCTGGCGCTGCATCAGGAGGTCGTTGAGCAGGCTGGAGGCACCGAGCCGGAACCAGTCCGGGTCCAGCCAGTCCGAGCCCACCGTCTCGTTGACCAGCACGAGGTACTTCATCGCGTCCTTGGTGGTGCGGATCCCACCGGCCGGCTTGACGCCGACCCGGATACCGGTGGCCTCGCGGAAGTCGCGGACCGCCTGGAGCATCACCAGCGTCACCGGCAGTGTCGCGTTGACCGCGACCTTGCCCGTGGACGTCTTGATGAAGTCGGCACCCGCGAGCATCGCGAGCCACGACGCGCGGCGGACGTTGTCGTACGTCGACAGTTCACCGGTCTCCAGGATCACCTTGAGGTGGGCGCTGCCCCCACCGGCCGCGGCGCCGCGGGCGCACGCGGCCTTGACCGCGACGATCTCGTCGAAGACGGCCCGGTAGCGACCGGACAGGAACGCGCCACGGTCGATGACCATGTCGATCTCGTCGGCGCCGGCGGCCACCGCGTGGGCGACGTCGGCCAGCTTCACGTCGAGCGAGGCGCGGCCGGAGGGGAACGCGGTCGCGACGGCCGCGACGTGCACTCCCGAGTCGCCGAGCGCGGCCTTGGCCTCGGCGACCAGGTCGCCGTAGACGCAGATCGCGGCGGGCCGGGGCGCGTCCGGCGCGCCCGGGTCCGGATGCAGCGCCTTCGCGCACAGGGCCCGGACCTTGCCCGGGGTGTCGGCACCTTCCAGTGTGGTCAGGTCGATCATCCTGATGGCGAGGTCGATCGCGGCGACCTTGGCCTCGTTCTTGATCGAGCGGGTGGCGAGCATTGCTGCCCGCGCTTCGGTCCCGACCCTGTCGACGCCGGGAAGCCCGTGCAGAAAGCGTCGAAGGGCCGCTTCGGACGAGGTGACCTCGGCCGGGTCGGCGAGAATTGCAGACGGCATGCTCACAAGACGAGCATATCTACTCGCGTAGCGTCGGGCCCAGTGGTCCGGCCGAGCCAAACCAGGCCGGTGTCTTGCGGCACAATCACCGGTCATGAGCAGCGACGAGGACATCACCACGTATCGCTCCCGGCCGGCGATGGCCGTCGGGGTGCTTCTGATCGCCGCCGGGGTGTGGATGGTGATCGACACGCTGATCCGCGGCGAAGGCAGCACCAAGTGGCTCGCCATCGCCGTCGTGGTCTTCTTCGCGGTCCTGGTGGTCGCGCTCACCCTGCGCTCGGCGGTGCTGGTCGGGCCGGAGCACCTGGTGATCCGCAACCCGTTCCGCACCATCGTGGTGCCCTGGGGCGCGGTCGAGCGGGTCCGGGCCGAGTACTCGATCGAGGTGCGTGCGGACGAGAAGTCGTTCCACATCTGGGCCATCCCGGTCTCGCTGCGCGAACGCAAGCGAGCGCTGCGCCAACAGGGCCGCTCGGCCGCGGAGGACCCGTACGGCCACGGCGCGCACGACCTGCCCCAACTCTCCCGCGCCGACCAGGTCGTGGACGACCTGCGCGGGATGAGCGAGCAGTTCGCCGCGAAGTCCACCGGCCCGGTCCGAGTCCAGTGGTCGATGGAGATCCTGGGCGGCCTGGTCCTCTCGGGCGCGGCCTCGCTGGTGCTGGGCCTGCTCTGATCCGGTCGGTCCGGGACGACCCGAACGCCGACCGAGCCCCGCGCGGGCCCGGTCGGCGGATGGTGCGCGTCGGTCGTCCGGCCGTGCTCAGCGACCCCGTCGGCGCAGTACGCGCGCGGCGCTGTACAGCACGATCAGCGCGGCGGTGACGGCGAGCGCGGCGCCCGTGACCGGCTCGACCACCGCTCCGCCGAAGCCGCGTCCGGCGGTGAGATCGTCCGCCGAGGTGTCGAAGAGGGCGTCGGCGACGCCGGAGAACAGCGGATAGGCCGACACGAACGCGAGCACCGGCAGGATCAGCAGGCCGACGAAGGTCGCGAGCGCGGGGACGGAACGCCCGGCCTTCGCCCACTGCCAGACGTGCCGCGGCCGGACGCGCGGGGCAGTGTTCGGGGCGGGGAACTCGGACAGGGTGCTCATGGCGTCCTCTGGGAGCCGGGGGGTGGACTGACCCTTCCACGATCCGCCGGCGACCGGTTCGGGCACATCCACCCGAAGAGCCGGCTCCGTCCCGTACCGCGGTACCACCCGACGCCGGGCGTGTCCTCCGAACGGCTCGGCCCGAGGTCGTACGCGAGTGGGGCGGGGCGGTCGATTCGACTCGACCGCGGTTGAACGCGGTCACCTCGTGGCCGGCCCGGACCAGGTGGGCGGCCATCGGACCGCCCATGATGCC